>NZ_JBBWCB010000143.1:0-13308 GCF_039888995.1 Pseudomonas rossensis
ATCGTATGGACATGCAAGTGCTGATGAAGACCGACGGCCTGCCGACGTACTTCCTGGCCAACGTGGTCGATGACCACCTGATGGGCATCACCCACGTTCTGCGCGGCGAAGAGTGGCTGCCATCGGCACCGAAGCTGATTCTGCTGTACGAGTACTTCGGCTGGGAACAACCTGAGCTGTGCTACATGCCGCTGCTGCGTAACCCGGACAAGAGCAAGCTGTCCAAACGCAAGAACCCGACCTCGGTGACGTTCTACGAGCGCATGGGCTTCATGCCGGAAGCGATGCTCAACTACCTCGGTCGCATGGGCTGGTCGATGCCGGACGAGCGCGAGAAGTTCTCGCTGCAGGAAATGGTCGATAACTTCGACCTCAGCCGCGTCTCCCTCGGCGGGCCGATTTTCGACATCGAGAAACTGTCTTGGCTCAACGGCCAATGGCTGCGTGACCTGCCGGTGGAAGAGTTCGCTTCGCGCCTGCAAACATGGGCGCTGAACCCGGAATACATGATGAAGATTGCGCCGCACGTGCAAGGACGGGTTGAAACCTTCAGCCAGGTCGCACCGCTGGCCGGTTTCTTCTTCGCCGGTGGCGTGAACCCGGACGCCAAACTGTTTGAATCCAAAAAGCTGTCGGGCGATCAGGTCCGTCAGTTGATGCAATTGATTTTGTGGAAGCTGGAAAGCCTGCGTCAGTGGGAGAAGGACAGCATCACCGCAACGATTCAAGCGGTGGTCGAATCTCTGGAGCTGAAGTTGCGTGATGCCATGCCACTGATGTTTGCCGCGATCACTGGCCAGGCCAGTTCGGTATCGGTGCTCGATGCAATGGAAATCCTGGGGCCGGACCTGACCCGTTTCCGTCTGCGCCAGGCGATCGACTTGCTGGGCGGCGTGTCGAAGAAGGAAAACAAGGAGTGGGAAAAACTCTTGGGCAACATCGCCTGATCCCCACTGTTCTCTGTAGCAGCTGCCGAAGGCTGCGTTGGGCTGCGCAGCAGCCCCTTATGGCAGCAACACAATCTTGTCTGAAAGGGCAGGGTGGCCGAATCGCGAGTGCTGCGCACTCGAACGCAGCCTGCGTCAGCTGCTACAGGGACGGATACGGCCTCGGATTTACGGGGTTTAGCGGTAAGTGATTGTTATGTCGGCAAAAAACTTTGAAATATTTTAAAAATAAGTTTGACAGCTTTCCGATGCGCCATTAAGATTCGCCCCGTCCTCAGCGATGAGGGGCTATAGCTCAGCTGGGAGAGCGCTTGCATGGCATGCAAGAGGTCGACGGTTCGATCCCGTCTAGCTCCACCAATTTACACTTCAAGGTCTGGCCACACCGGTCTTGAAGCGATCAACACTCAGCGTTGATCTGTTGTATAGAAGGGTTTGCGTCCCCTTCGTCTAGTGGCCTAGGACACCGCCCTTTCACGGCGGTAACAGGGGTTCGAGTCCCCTAGGGGACGCCAGTTTTACAGAAGCGATGTTGCAAGATGTCGCTCCGCCGCGAGGCGAAAAATCCGGGGCTATAGCTCAGCTGGGAGAGCGCCTGCATGGCATGCAGGAGGTCAGCGGTTCGATCCCGCTTAGCTCCACCAATTTTACAGTTCAAGGTCTGGCCACACCGGCCTTGAATCGATCAGCTCTCAGCACTGATCAGTTGTATAGAAGGTTTTGCGTCCCCTTCGTCTAGTGGCCTAGGACACCGCCCTTTCACGGCGGTAACAGGGGTTCGAGTCCCCTAGGGGACGCCACGATTACCCGCTCTGCGGGATTTTATAAGGGTCATTCAATTATTGAATGGCCCTTTTGTTTGTCTGGCGTTTGGCCAAATCCCCTAATTCTTTCAAACTGTTCTTCAGACCAGCGGTCACATCCACGACTTGCGTAAAATTATTATGAGAATAATATTCTATTCGTAATATTCGGAGGCAACGATGAACGATAAAAAAGCTCAAACCCGCGAACGCATCCTCAAGGCTGCCAGCGCAGCGCTGATTCAGCGCGGCCCGGCCGAACCGAGCGTGGGCGAAGTGATGGGCGCGGCCGGCCTGACCGTCGGCGGCTTCTATGCGCACTTCGAAAGCAAGGACGCGATGATGCTGGAAGCGTTCAAGCAGTTGCTCGGTCATCGCCGTGGCTTGATCGCCGACATGGACGCCGAATTGACCGGCGAAGAACGTCGCGCGTTGGTTGCTGCGTTTTATCTGTCACGCAAACACCGTGATTCCTCTGAGTCCGCGTGCCCGATTCCGGCGTCGGTCGGCGAACTGGGTCGGCTGCCGGACGCGTTCCGTGTTGCACTGAATGAGCATGTGGAGTTGATGGTCGCGCAGTTGGCGGCCAGCCCGGAAGACACCGACAAAGCCTTGGCCGACATGGCCTTGATGGTCGGTGGTTTGGCTCTGGCGCGCGCGCTGGGGCCAGGAGAGTTGTCCGATCGATTGCTGCGCGCCGCCAAATCGGCGGTGCTATGACCTGAAGGCCTTGGCCTGAGGAGTGAGAGCGATGAGCACGTTGAAGTGGGTTCGTGGGGTTAATGGCACCTTGGGCTGGGTCGCACCAAAACTGGTTGCGAACATAATGCGACTGGCATTCATGACGCCGCGCGAGCTGCCGCCGCGTGATTGGGAATTGCCGCTGCTGGCGAAGTCCGAGCGAATCACCTTGCGTTTCGGCCTCTCGGCACTGCGTTGGGGGCAGGGCCCGGCCGTGTTGCTGATGCATGGTTGGGAGGGTCGGCCAACGCAGTTTGCCAGCCTCATCACCGCGCTGGTCGATGCCGGTTACACCGTGGTGGCTCTGGACGGCCCGGCTCACGGTCGCTCACCGGGCAACGAAGCGAACGTCGTGCTGTTTGCCCGAGCCATGCTTGAAGCCGCTGCCGAGTTGCCGCCGCTGCAAGCCGTCATCGGCCACTCCATGGGTGGCGCCAGTGCCATGCTTGCCGTTCAGTTGGGCTTGCGTACCGAAACCCTGGTCACTATCGCTGCCCCGGCGCGGATTCTCGGCGTGTTGCGCGGTTTCGCCCGTTACGTGCGGTTGCCACCGAAAGCCCGTTCAGCGTTCATTCGTCAGATCGAAAGAGACGTCGGCATGCGCGCTGCGGCGCTGGATGTCGCGCACTATCAGCTCGACATGCCCGGCCTGATCGTTCACGCGGAAGATGACTGCTACGTTCCGGTCAAGGAATCGCAGCTGATCAACGAGGCCTGGTTTGACAGCCGTCTGTTGCGCCTGGAAGAGGGTGGTCATCAGCGGGTACTGGCTGACCCTCGGGTGATCGAAGGCGTTCTCTCGTTGCTCGCCGGTCGCAGTCTGCAATCGCGCCAATCGGCCTGAGCATCCGTTACACTGCCCCGGTGAAAATTTTCTGACCGGGAGTGGGGCATGGGCTGGGATCGGGCAACGCCATTTATCATTGATCTGGAAGTCGGCGCAGAGGACATCGATGGGCTGGGTCACGCGAACAACGCGGTGTACGTGACCTGGCTCGAACGTTGTGCCTGGCGCCACTCCCAGCGGCTTGGCCTGGACCTGGTCGAGTATCGTCGGCTGGATCGGGCGATGGCGGTGGTGCGGCACGAGATCGATTACCTGGCCGCCGCCTATGAAGGCGATGAGTTGCAATTGGCGACCTGGATCGTCGATTGGGACCAGCGTCTGAAAATGACCCGACACTTCCAGTTGAAGCGCCCCAGCGACAACACCACGTTGCTGCGGGCGCAGACCACTTTCGTCTGCATCGAACTGTCGACCGGCAAGCCCAAGCGCATGCCAGCGGAATTCATCGAGGGCTACGGCCCTGCGTTGCAAGTCGCGATCTAATTGGCGGTTTCGAGTAAACTGCCGCACGTTTTTCGTTGAGTGTGTTTTTCATGCAAATTGCTTTGGCGCCCATGGAGGGGTTGGTCGACAACATCCTGCGGGACGTGCTGACCCGTGTGGGCGGTATCGATTGGTGCGTGACCGAGTTCATTCGGATCAACGATCAACTGCTCACGCCCGCCTATTACCACAAATTCGGCCCGGAACTGTTGACCGGCGCCCGCACCGCATCCGGCGTGCCGCTGCGGGTGCAGTTGCTCGGTTCCGATCCGGTATGCCTGGCGGAAAACGCCGCGCTGGCTTGCGAGCTGGGGTCTGAGGTGATCGACCTGAACTTCGGCTGCCCGGCCAAGACTGTAAACAAGTCCCGTGGCGGTGCGGTGCTGCTCAAAGAGCCTGAGCTGCTGAACCAGATCGTCGAACACGTGCGTCGCGCCGTTCCAGCGCACATTCCGGTGACTGCCAAGATGCGCCTGGGCTTCGACAGCCCGGACGGTGCGCTGGTTTGTGCTACGGCCCTGGCCGAAGGGGGCGCGGCGCACATCGTGGTTCACGCTCGGACCAAAACGGACGGCTACAAGCCGCCAGCCCATTGGGAATGGATCCCCCGGGTGCAGGATGTCGTCAAGGTTCCAGTGTTCGCCAACGGCGACATCTGGAGCGTTGAAGACTGGCGTCGTTGCCGCGAAATCAGCGGCGTTGAGGACATCATGCTCGGTCGCGGCCTGGTTTCGCGCCCGGACCTGGCACGGCAAATTGCCGCTGCGCGGGCTGGTGAGGACGTCGTCGAGATGACCTGGGCCGAGCTGCTGCCGCTGATTCAGGACTTCTGGCTGCAAGCCAAGGCGCAAATGACAGCACGCCAATCGCCGGGTCGCTTGAAGCAGTGGCTGGCGATGCTGACCCGCAGTTATCCCGAAGCGGTCGAGCTGTTCACCGTGCTGCGTCGTGAGACCGAACTGGATCAGGTCTCGCGTTTACTGGGTCTTCAGGTGTCCGAAGCAGCCTGAAAAAAATCTGTAAATAATCTCTTGAAAAGCAATCAGCGGTCCTTATTTGAGGATTACGCGATGCCGAATTCGGGCCGGGCCCTTTTTTGTGCCTGTCATCCAGATGATTTCAAACATTCAGCATGCTCTGTAGCAGCTGCCGAGCAGCGCGAGGCTGCGTTCGGCTGCGAAGCAGTCGTGAATTCTGCCTGCATGATTTTCCTGAAGAACCGCGAACTCTGACTTTACGACTGCTGCTTCCGAATGCGACCCAAACCGAACGCTGCCTCGCGCTGCTCGGCAGCTGCTACAAGGTCCGCGTCATTTGAGCAACTTCTGAAAATCCTCCACCGGCAGCGGCGGACTG
Source organism: Pseudomonas rossensis (assembly GCF_039888995.1). NCBI lineage: Bacteria > Pseudomonadati > Pseudomonadota > Gammaproteobacteria > Pseudomonadales > Pseudomonadaceae > Pseudomonas > Pseudomonas rossensis. The sequence goes on from NZ_JBBWCB010000143.1 coordinate 5,178, forward strand.
TGCAAATACCCCTGATAGAAATGGCAGCCCAGCCCCTGCAAGAATTCCAGCTGCTCCGGCGTCTCTACCCCTTCGGCAATCACTTTCAATTCCAGGCTGCGGGCCATGGCAACGATGGCGCGGATGATCTCGGCGTCGTTGGGGTCGGTGGTGGCGTCGCGGATGAACGATTGGTCGATTTTCAGGGTGTCGACCGGCAGACGCTTGAGGTAAGTCAGCGAGGAATAACCGGTGCCGAAATCGTCCATGGCAAAACTCACGCCGAGTTTTTTCAGGCGACACATTTTGCTGATGGTGTCCTCCAGGTTCTGGATCACGATGCCTTCGGTGATTTCCAGTTTCAGCAACGAGCAGGGCAGACCGTGGCGGGCGAGGCTGTGTTCGATGCGTTCGACGAAGTCGTTCTGGCGAAATTGCCGCGGGCTGATGTTCACGCACAGGCTGAAGTCCAGCGGATCGACCAGGCCTTTGGCGATCAGCTGTTTGAAGGCGCTGCAGGCCTCGTCGACGATCCAGGTGCCAACTTCCAGAATCAGTCCGCTGTCCTCCAGCACCTTGATGAACTCGGTGGGTGATTGCGCGCCAAGTTCCGGATGGTTCCAGCGCACCAGCGCCTCGGCGCCGATGATGCGGTCGTTCCGGGCGTCGACCTGAGGCTGGTAATGCACGCGAAACTCACCCCGGGAAAGGGCCAGGCGCAGGTCGGTTTCCATGCGCAAGCGTTCGCTCGCCGCCTTCTGCATGGTGTTGTGGTACATCTGCGTGGTGTTGCGGCCCGAATCCTTGGCCCGGTAGAGGGCGATGTCGGCGCGTTTGAGCAGGTCGGTCGGGGTCGAACCGTGATCGGGAATCAGCGCGATGCCGATGCTCGGGGTTACTTGCAGGCGTTGTCCGTCGAGGAACATCGGCTCCGACAGCAGTTCACGCAAGGTGTCCGCCAGTTGCAGTACTTGCTCGCTGACCTCGTTGCGCGAGCCTTCGAGCCCGCTGAGCAGCACCACGAATTCATCACCGCCCAAACGCGCGACGGTGTCTTCCATGCGCACGCTGGCTTCAAGGCGCGCGGTGATGATTTTCAGCACGGTATCGCCCACCGGATGACCGAGCGAATCATTGATGTGCTTGAAGTGATCAAGGTCGAGAAACATCAGGGCGCCGCGCAGGTTGTGGCGCTTGAGCAGGGCAATCTGCTGACTCAGGCGATCCATCAGCAGGGCGCGGTTGGGCAGGTTGGTCAGCGGGTCGTGGTAGGCCAGGTGACGGATCTGCGCTTCGGCGTTTTTCAGCAGGCTGACGTCCCGCGCGGTCAGCAGTAGGCAGGCGGTTTCGTTGAGGGTGATCGGTTCTACCGAAACTTCGACGGTCAGCAACTCGCCGCGTTTATTGCGTCCGAGCATTTCCTGATGAAGTACCCGACCCTTGATCTGGAGTTCGGCGAGCAGCGCCGAACGTTGTTTTTCCTCGGCCCAGATGCCGACCTGATACACCGTGCGACCGACCACTTCATCGGCGCGGTAGCCGGTCAGGCGGCAGAAGCCATCGTTAACCTCCAGATAACGCCCGGTGTCGCGCTCGGTGATGGTGATGGCGTCGGGGCTGGAGTGGAAGGCCTTGGCGAACTTCTCTTCGCTGGCCTTGAGCGCGGCTTCCGAGCGTTGCTGCTGAGTGATATCGCGCAGGGTGGTGACGATGCACGGCTGGTCGCCGACGCTGATCTGGCGGCTGGAAATCACGCAGGTCAGGGCTTGCCCGTCTTTGTGCTGAACGAGGATCGCCACGTTGTTCAGACCCTGTTCGCGGATGACCTGCTCGATGCGTCGCAGGCTTTGCGCCGAAGCGTCCCATAGACCGATTTCGTCGGCGCCGCGGCCAATCACGTCGGCGGCGCTCCAGCCAAAGGCCTGGGTGAAGCTGGAGTTGATCTCGATAAATTGGCCGGTGTCCTGACGGGTCACGCAAATCGGGTCCGGGCTGACCTGGAACAGGGTGGCGAACTTCTCTTCGGACGCCACCAGAAGCTGCTCCCGCTCAACCTGGTCGGTGATGTCGAGCAGCGTACCGGCCATGCGCAGCGGGACACCGTTTTCATCGCGATAGAGCCGGGCGCGGCTTTCCAGGTAGCGCGAGCTACCGTCCAGCAGTTGCACGCGGTAGGTCAGTTGATAATTGCCGGCAGGGCCTTCTCGCAGGCTGCGATAGGCGTCGCGCATGGTGTCGCGCTCTTCGCCGGGCACGCCTTCAAAAAAATCGTCGAAGGATTCATGGAAAGGTATGGCTTCCATCCCGTGCAGTTGGGCGGCGCGAGCCGATCCATACAGCATGCCGCTGGGAATGTGCCAGTCCCAGGTGCCGAGTTGCGCTGAATCCAGCGCCAGGTCGAGGCGCTCCTGGCTGTCTTTCAGGGCATGTTCGGCGGCTTTGCGTTCGGTGGTGTCAAGGAACGTACTCAGCAGATAAGGCTGGCCTTCGAGCTCGACCTTTTGCGCGCTGAGGATGCCGTCGTGGATCTGGCCGTTGCTGGCACGAAATTGCACCTCCATGTTGATCAGTTCGCCCTTGGCCTTGGTGGCTTTGACGAGTTGCGCCCGTTGCTCCGGATTCACCCAGAGGCCCAGTTCCAGGGTGGTGCGACCGATAGCGTCCTGTACTGGCCAGCCAAACAGGCTTTCGAAATACTGGTTGGCTTCGCTGATCAGGCCGTCTTCCTGGCGAGTCAGCAGGACCATGTTCGGACACAGGTGGAACAGCGTGGCGAAGCGTTTTTCCGAGCTGCTCAACGCCTGTTCGCGCTGGCGCTGGTGGGTGATTTCACGGATGACGCCAATCATGCGTGGCCGGCCGTGTTTGTCCGGCAGCAGGCTGCCGTTGATCTCCAGCCAGTGCAGGCTGCCGTCGGGCCAGCGGATGCGGTGATGCATCGCCTGTTCCAGCGGGGCGCCAGCGATCACCGCATCGAAGGCGCGAATGGTTTTGGCCCGATCCTCTGGCGGCAGCAAGTCGAGGTATTCCAGATCCGCCGGCAGCGGTTGCCGGGGATCGAAGCCGAACAGCGCCTGGGTACCCCGCGACCAGCTGATCTGCCCACGTTCGATGTCCCAATACCAGGCGCCCAAACGTGCACCGTTTAGGGCGGCCAGCAATTGTGGGGCGCTTTCCCAGCTTTGCTCGGACCGTTTTGGGTCAAGCGCCTGTATACGCGGCATCGGCGGAATACGGTCAACAGATTTCGGCATTGGCAAGCCTTGGCTGAGTGAGGTGTCAGGTTCAGTGACTCGAGGCTCTATAGACGTAGCACAGCTTAGCCGAGAGTCCCTGGCAGATCGATTTGTGCATCCAGCAAAGCCATGAAGGCTCGTGCCGCATTCGACAGCGTCCGCTCTGTGTGCAGGATATAGCCTAGCTGGCGAGTGAGTTGTATGCCCGGTAAAGGTATTCGCGCAACCTGATCATCAAGCATGGTGCGCGGCAACACGCTCCAGGCCAGGCCGATCGAGACCATCATCTTGATGGTTTCCAGATAATTCGTGCTCATGGCGATGTTCGGCGTCAGGCCTTGAGCTTCGAACAGGCGCCGGACGATGTGGTGAGTAAAGGTGTTGCCGCCGGGGAAAACCGCCGGGTGCAGGGCAATGTCCGCCAGGCTGACCGGGCCATGACTGATCAACGAGTGCTCCGGGGCGACCACGAAGTCCAGCGGGTCGTCCCACACCGGCGTGGCCTTGACCAGTGCGTGGGGCTCCGGCGCCAGGGTGATGACCGCCAGTTCGGCACGGCCATGGAGGATTTCTTCGTAGGCCACTTCCGAATCGAGGAACTGAATATCCAGCGCCACTTGCGGGTAACGTCGGGTGAACTCCCTTAATAAGGGGGGCAAGCGGTGCAGGCCGATGTGGTGGCTGGTGGCCAGTGTCAGGCGGCCGGTCACTTCGCCGGTCAGATTGGTCAGGGCGCGGCGCGTGTCGTCCAGCACATTCAGAATCTGATAGGCCCGCGGCAGCAAGGCGCGTCCGGCTTCGGTCAGGCTCACTTCACGGCCCAGGCGATCGAACAGGCGCACCTTCAATTGCTGTTCCAGCCCGGCAATGCGCTTGCTGATGGCCGGTTGCGTCAGGTGCAGCCGTTCGCCAGCGCCGGAGAAGCTGCCGGTCTCGGCAATCGCGATAAAAGCATTGAGGTTGGCGAGGTCCATTGCGGTATTCCAGTTGGTTATCCAAAGCATGAAAAATATGAATTTGAGTTATTTAATGTAACCCCCTAGGATCGACCTCACAAGCCAAGGGGTTATTGAATCTCTCAAGATCCAGGGCATAGAAACACGCTGATGAGGACCGTCTGATGGCCGGCAAAACGCTTTACGACAAGCTCTGGGATTCCCATGAAGTGAAACGGCGCGACGATGGGTCGTCGCTGATCTATATCGACCGCCACATCATCCATGAAGTGACTTCGCCCCAAGCTTTCGAAGGCCTGCGTCTGGCCGGGCGCAAGCCTTGGCGCGTCGACTCGATCATCGCCACCCCGGACCACAACGTACCGACCACTCCGGATCGCAAGGGCGGCATTGAAGCGATCACCGATCAGGTCTCGCGTTTGCAGGTTCAGACCCTCGATGACTACTGCGATGAATATGGCATCACTGAATTCAAGATGAATGACGTGCGTCAGGGCATCGTTCACGTGATCGGTCCGGAGCAGGGTGCCACCTTGCCGGGCATGACCGTGGTCTGTGGCGACTCGCACACCTCGACCCACGGCGCGTTTGGCGCATTGGCCCACGGCATCGGGACTTCCGAGGTGGAGCACGTGTTCGCCACGCAGTGCCTGGTCGCCAAAAAAATGAAAAACATGCTGGTGTCGGTCGAGGGCAAGTTGCCGTTCGGCGTGACCGCCAAGGACATCGTGCTCGCCGTCATCGGCAAGATCGGCACCGCCGGCGGTAACGGCCACGCCATCGAGTTCGCCGGCAGCGCCATTCGCGATTTGTCCGTCGAAGGCCGCATGACCATCTGCAACATGTCCATTGAAGCCGGCGCTCGTGTTGGCCTGGTGGCTGCCGACGAAAAAACCGTGGCTTACGTCAAGGGTCGTCCATTTGCCCCGAAAGGCGCGGAATGGGATCTGGCGGTCGAAGCCTGGAAAGACCTGGTGTCCGACGCTGACGCCGTGTTCGACACCGTGGTCGAGCTCGACGCCAATCAGATCAAGCCGCAAGTCAGCTGGGGCACTTCGCCCGAGATGGTCCTGGCGGTTGATCAGAACGTGCCGGACCCGGCGAAGGAAATGGACCTGGTCAAGCGCGGTTCCATCGAGCGCGCCTTGAAATACATGGGTTTGAGCGCCAATCAGGCGATCACCGACATTCAACTGGACCGCGTCTTCATTGGTTCCTGCACCAACTCGCGGATCGAAGACTTGCGCGCTGCGGCGGTGATCGCCAAGGGCCGTAAAGTCGCTTCGACCATCAAGCAAGCCATCGTGGTGCCGGGCTCGGGCCTGGTGAAGGCGCAAGCCGAGGCCGAAGGCCTGGACAAGATTTTCCTCGAAGCCGGTTTCGAGTGGCGTGAACCGGGTTGCTCGATGTGCCTGGCGATGAATCCGGACCGTTTGGAGTCGGGCGAGCATTGCGCCTCGACCTCCAACCGGAACTTCGAAGGGCGTCAGGGCGCCGGTGGCCGTACGCACCTGGTCAGCCCGGCCATGGCCGCGGCGGCTGCCGTCCACGGTCGTTTCATCGACGTTCGCGAACTGATCTGAGGAACCGCACATGAAAGCTTTTACCCAACACACCGGTTTGGTCGCGCCATTGGACCGTGCCAACGTCGACACTGACCAGATCATTCCGAAGCAGTTCTTGAAGTCGATCAAGCGCACCGGTTTTGGCCCGAACCTGTTTGACGAATGGCGCTACCTGGACGTGGGTTATGCCTACCAGGACAACTCCAAGCGTCCGCTGAACAAGGATTTCGTCCTCAACGCCGAGCGTTATCAAGGTGCCAGCGTGCTGCTGGCCCGCGAGAACTTCGGTTGCGGCTCCAGCCGTGAACACGCGCCGTGGGCGCTGGAAGAGTACGGTTTTCGCAGCATCATCGCGCCGAGCTACGCCGACATCTTCTACAACAACAGCTTCAAGAACGGCTTGTTGCCGATCATTTTGAGCGACGCTGAGGTGGATGAGCTGTTCCAGCAGGTTGAAGCCAATCCGGGTTACGAGTTGACGGTCGACCTGCAAGCCCAGACCGTCACCCGGCCTGATGGCAAGGTCTACAGCTTCGAACTTGACGAGTTCCGCAAGCATTGCCTGGTCAACGGCCTGGACGACATCGGCCTGACCTTGCAGGACCACGAAGCGATTGCGGCGTTTGAAGCCAAACACCGTGCGAGCCAGCCGTGGTTGTTTCGCGACGTTTGATGTTTTGAGGTGACCGTTAAAAAGATCGCAGCCTTCGGCAGCTCCTACGCCGATCTCTGTAGGAGCTGCCGCAGGCTGCGATCTTTTGATCTTCAAACCCGACAACACATACGGATATCACCATGACCAGCAACGCCCAGCACAGCCAAGTCGTACAAAAGCAATTCGGTGAACAAGCCTCGGCCTATCTGAGCAGCGCCGTACACGCTCAGGGCACCGAATTTGCGTTGCTACAGGCTGAACTGGCAGGGCAGGGCGATGCCCGGGTGCTGGACCTGGGCTGCGGCGCCGGTCACGTGAGTTTTCACGTAGCGTCGCTGGTCAAGGCAGTGGTGGCCTACGATTTGTCGCAGCAGATGCTCGACGTGGTGGCCGGTGCCGCCGTCGATCGCGGTCTGACCAACGTGTCCACCGTGCTGGGCGCCGCCGAGCGCCTGCCATTCGCCGATGGCGAATTCGATTTCGTCTTCAGCCGTTATTCGGCGCACCATTGGAGCGATCTCGGCCTGGCCCTGCGAGAGGTTCGCCGGGTGCTGAAGCCGGGCGGCGTGGCGGCGTTCATCGACGTGTTGTCACCGGGCAGTCCGTTGTTCGACACTTACCTGCAAAGCGTCGAAGTGCTGCGCGACACCAGCCATGTGCGCGATTATTCCGCCGGCGAGTGGTTGCGTCAGGTCAGCGAAGCGGGGTTGCATACCCGTAGCACCACCCGTCAACGGCTGCGACTGGAGTACACCTCCTGGGTCGAGCGCATGCGCACGCCGCAGGTAATGCGCGCGGCAATCCGCGAGTTGCAGCAGTCGATGGGCAATGAAGTACGCGAATATTTTGAAATTGAGGCCGATGGTTCGTTCAGTACCGATGTGCTGGTGCTGATGGCCGAGCGATAGACTTTTTCCGGGCGTGCCTCAGGGCGCACCGACTGATGACATGAGGAAAGCATGAGCAAGCAGATTCTGATTCTCCCAGGTGACGGTATTGGCCCGGAAATCATGGCCGAAGCGGTCAAGGTGCTGGAGCTGGCGAACGACAAGTACAGCCTGGGCTTCGAGCTGAGCCATGACGTGATCGGTGGCGCTGCCATCGACAAGCACGGCGTGCCGCTGGCTGACGAAACCCTGGACCGTGCACGCGCGGCCGACGCTGTACTGCTCGGCGCCGTGGGCGGCCCGAAATGGGACACCATCGAGCGTGACATTCGCCCTGAGCGCGGCCTGCTGAAGATTCGTGCGCAACTGGGCCTGTTCGGCAACCTGCGTCCGGCGATCCTGTACCCGCAACTGGCCGAGGCGTCTAGCCTGAAGCCAGAAATCGTGGCTGGCCTGGACATCCTGATCGTCCGTGAACTGACCGGCGGTATCTACTTCGGCGCGCCACGCGGTACCCGCACCCTGGAAAACGGCGAGCGTCAGGCTTACGACACCCTGCCGTACAGCGAAAGCGAAATCCGCCGCATCGCCCGCGTCGGTTTCGACATGGCCATGGTGCGCGGCAAGAAGCTGTGCTCGGTGGACAAGGCCAACGTACTGGCCTCCAGCCAGCTGTGGCGTGAAATCGTCGAGCAAGTGGCCAAGGATTACCCTGAAGTCGAACTGAGCCACATGTACGTCGACAACGCCGCCATGCAGCTGGTGCGCGCACCGAAGCAATTCGACGTGATCGTCACTGACAACCTGTTCGGCGACATTCTGTCCGACCAGGCGTCGATGCTCACCGGTTCCA
>NZ_JBBWCB010000144.1:0-13246 GCF_039888995.1 Pseudomonas rossensis
GTCGCACGGTGATTCCCGGCCTTAACGACTCGCACCTGCACCTGATCCGTGGTGGCCTCAACTACAACCTCGAATTGCGCTGGGAAGGCGTCCCCTCACTGGTCGACGCGCTGCGCATGCTCAAGGATCAGGCGGACCGCACGCCCACGCCGCAATGGGTGCGGGTGGTCGGTGGCTGGAACGAGTTCCAGTTCGCCGAAAAACGCCTGCCGACGATTGATGAGCTGAACAAGGCCGCGCCAGACACCCCGGTATTCGTCCTGCACCTCTATGATCGCGCACTGCTCAACCGCGCCGCGTTGAAGGTGGTCGGGTACACCCGTGACACGCCGAACCCGCCGGGTGGCGAAATCCAGCGCGATACCAATGGCGACCCGACGGGCATGCTGATCGCCCGCCCCAACGCGATGATTCTCTACTCGACCCTGGCCAAGGGGCCGAAACTGCCGCTGGAATACCAGGTCAACTCCACCCGCCAATTCATGCGTGAACTCAATCGCCTGGGTGTCACCAGCGCCATCGATGCCGGCGGTGGTTATCAGAATTATCCGGACGATTATCAAGTCATCCAGCAACTGGCCAAAGACCAGCAACTCACGGTGCGCATTGCCTACAACCTGTTCACGCAGAAACCCAAGGAAGAGCTGACCGACTTCAGGAACTGGACCAACACCTCCCACTACGCTCAGGGCGACGATTTTCTACGGCATAACGGTGCCGGGGAAATGCTGGTGTTCTCGGCGGCCGACTTCGAAGACTTTCTCGAGCCCCGCCCCGACCTGCCGCAAACCATGGAGCAGGAACTGGAACCGGTGGTCCGCCATCTGGTGGAACAGCGCTGGCCGTTCCGTTTGCACGCCACGTACAACGAATCCATCAGCCGCATGCTCGACGTGTTCGAGAAGGTTGATCGCGACATTCCGTTCGACGGTTTGCCGTGGTTCTTCGACCACGCAGAAACCATCACCCCGCAGAACATCGAACGGGTAAAAGCCCTCGGCGGCGGCATCGCGATCCAGGACCGCATGGCATTCCAGGGCGAATACTTCGTCGACCGTTACGGCGCCAAGGCCGCCGAAGCCACGCCGCCCATCGCTCGTATGCTGGCCGAAGGCATTCCGGTCGGCGCCGGCACCGATGCCACGCGCGTGTCCAGCTACAACCCCTGGACTTCGCTGTACTGGCTGGTCAGCGGTCGCACCGTCGGTGGTCTGGCGCTGTACCCGCAAGGCTTGAGCCGCGATACCGCGCTGGAGCTCTTTACCCACGGCAGCGCTTGGTTTTCCTCCGAGCAAGGCAAAAAAGGCCAGATCAAGGTCGGGCAACTGGCCGACTTGATTGCGTTGTCGGCGGACTATTTCCACATCGAGGATGAAGCCGTCAAATGGATCGAATCGGTACTGACCATCGTTGACGGCAAGATCGTCTACGGCAGCGTCGAGTTTGAAAAACTCGGGCCGCCTCCCGTCCCGGTGGTGCCTGAGTGGTCGCCGGTCGCCAAAGTACCAGGCCATTGGAAACCCCTGGCGCCGCTGACGGCGCAGGTTCATCAATGCGTCGGGGCTTGCGCGGTGCATGCGCACAGTCACGAGAGAGCGAGACTGTCGTCCGCGCCGGTCAGTGACTTTCAAGGTTTTTGGGGGGCGTTTGGCTGTTCGTGTTTCGCCTTCTAGAAAAAACGCATAAAAAAGCCGGAACTCATTTGCAGTTCCGGCAATCACGTTCGACAGTTCAATCATCAACGAGTACGGCGCTCAACACGAACCGATTATTTTTATACGATGGCATTCCTGTGCATTAGCGAATGGCGTATTTAAGAATATAAGAATAAAGGTTGTTCACTGCCAACTCCGCATCCTTCCGATCCAGCTGAAGAGTACCCGCCAGAGCAGTGTGACATTCAAGCACCATCTTTTCACGACCATAACGGTGAAAGATCGCCCCATCGGCAATATCGGAAAATGCCTTGTACACCCCGAACAGCACAGCACCGGACTTATATTCAATACGCACCTGATTCATGGCCACCGGAACCGAAACACTTCCACTGTTGATCGACTGCGGCGTCAAATCCCCGACTTTTACGCACTGACTGCGGCAAATCATCCTGCTTCTTTTATCTGTACTAAAGTTACGTTCATACAACGTAATTTCCGAACCTTGCACCCTGGAACAGGCTTCTTCGAAGGCAGTCAACACCGCTTTGGCATTCGCCATGCCCGCGTCTATGTCCCGAAGCGAAACGAAGCGTTCCAGCTTATTCCCCTTCACGCTGTCCAGTGCCCGCGTGATGGTCGACACGTGCGCAAAATCTTTTTTGCTCGCGATGACATGAACCTCATATTCATAGAGACAAGCATGCTCACCCGTTTGAAAACCGGCAAACTCGCGGGTTTCAAGGCCCGCCTCCATGATGATGCTGTACTTGTCTTCAAGGGACTTCTCAAAGATCATCGCTCCCAGATCCCTGACAAACGCTTCGGTCTGCTTGTAGGCATACACCACGCCATGCTTCTCGATCTCGTCGTAGTGCGGATGACGGGTGCGATATTCAGGCTCGTACAGCGGGACGTAATTTGAATAGCGGGAAGTTTTGAGCAGCTCATTGAGCAAATGCGTTTTACCCGCCCCCTCCACGCCAACGACCACCAGCATCTTTGGCACAGATTCGTCGTCTGCACCTGGCATTCTGGACGCGAACAACTCTTCTTCCATTTCATGGAAAACTTTTTCTACATCCTGTTTCGTATAAGCATAATTATTCGACACTTTCTGAAATTCCTTTTCAGTTGAAATAAGTCCTTTAAATAATCCGGACTTCGATACAGCAAACGTTATTGACAATCGTCGAAGCCGTTCAAAAGACAACTCAAGCTAAATCCATTTTGTTACATCGGACAACCAAGAAGATCTTGCAAAACATTTCAGAAAAACGTCAACCCTAACTCCGGAAAAACCCCTACAGAGCAAGCAGCAATGGACTACCTAACACACATCATTAAGTATCGCGCTCAGCGAAACTTCATCGACCTATCAACGAACAACCCTATGCTCAACTTGACAGAATCACTTACAGAAACACCCTGTTTCTTATAAACCAATGACGCCATTTCAAACTCGAAGACTGCCACATGAGCCGGCCTACGAGGTATCCGTTGCCAGCCCCTGCTCTTACAATGCCTGCACCTCCGACACCGGCCGCCCCATGGACATCGATCTCGCCCGCACCTTTCTGGAAATCGTCCGCCACGGCAGCCTTGCCGCAGCTGCCGAAAAACTTCACGTTACCCAGACCGCTATCACGGCGCGGGTACAGAAACTCGAAAGCCAGCTAGGCAGTACGTTGTTCGTGCGCAACCGCGCCGGTGCGCGCCTGACACCTAACGGTGAAGCCTTCGTGGTCTACGCCAATCAACTGGTCGAAACCTGGGAAGCGGCGCGACGGGACTTGCCGTTGCCCGAGGGTTACCGCGACGTGTTGCACATCGGTGGCGAGGTCAGTCTGTGCAACCCGCTGATGCTCAGCTGGGCGGGCGCACTGCGCGAGAAGATTCCCAGCCATGCACTGCGCATGGAAATTCGTGACGGTGAAAACCTGCTGCGCCAACTGGAGCTGGGGGTTCTGGATGCGGCGCTGGTTTACCAGCCCGAGTATTGGCCACGCCTGCAAGTCGAACAGGTGCTGGAAGAAAAACTGGTCCTCATCCGTCTGGCCGCAAGACCCGATCCCTACGTGTACATCGACTGGGGCCCGGACTTCCGCCGTCAGCACGATGCGGCCCTGCCGGAAAAAGCCAAAGCTGCGTTGAGCTTCAACCTCGGCCCACTGGGCTTGCAGTACATTCTGGAAAACGGCGGCAGTGGCTACTTCCGCACCCGGGTGGTCCAGAGTTATCTGCAAAGCGGTGTGCTGGAGCAAGTGCCCAAAGCCCCGGAATTCAGCTACCCGACCTATCTGGTTTACTCCCGCGACCGCGACTCGGCGACCTTGCAACGAGCCTTCGACCTGCTGCGCGAAGTGATCAAATCCGACGATGACTGGTCGCAACGCTGGAACCCGCTGACCTGAATCCGGTTTGCACCGGACCATGGCATTTGTGACCTCACGGTTCGGCCCGCCTGAAACGCCGGGATCGTCTAATCTGCTGGAGATAACAATAACCACAGGTGATTGCAGTGAGGCAGACCACCGAAGCATTTCGCGCCCGTTACCGCGCTGCTATTCATCCGCTCTACAACCCATGGCTGCACGGCGCTTTTGTGCTGCTGTTCGGGTTGCTGGCCATCGGCGGATTCTGGAGCACCGTGCACCAGGTTCAGCCACTGGAATGGCTGGCGATGCCGTTGACGTTGTTGTTCTTCAACTTCGGCGTGTACATGGTCCATCGGCACTTGGGGCATCATAAAAAAAACTTCGCGCGAATGTTCTACGCACGCCATGCAGGCGACCATCACAGCTTTTTCGCCCCTGGCCACATGACCTACGACAGTGCCCGGGACTGGCGGGTGATTCTGTTTCCAGCCTGGCTGATCGTGTTGCACACGGTCGTCATCACCCTGCCCATCTGGTGGCTGCTTGAGCAGTTCGATGCCAACGTCGCCGGATTGTTCGGCGGCTGTCTGGTCCTCGGCTACCTGACCTATGAAGTATTCCATGCCTGCGAGCACCTGCCGCCGGAGAACCCCGTCACACGGTTGCCGTGGATCCGCCAGATGCGCCGCCTGCATGAACTGCATCACCGTCGTGAGCTGATGCAGGAACGCAATTTCAATATCGTTTTTCCGCTGATGGACTACCTGTTCGGCACCCTTTATTGGGAACCGGCACCGACGGACCTGCACCCGACGAGAACGACCATGACCCGCATGCAGCATCAGATCGATATTGCTGGAGACCCGATTGACGTGCTCGCCTATGCCAGCACCGTGACCCGTTGGCCGGAGTGGCATCCCTCGTCCCTGAAGGTGGATGGCCAGAGTGGTCCGCTGCATGCCGGGGGGCGGTTTGAGGAAGACATCAAGGCCGGCGGGCGTGAGGGACACTTGCGCTGGGAGGTTAACGAATACCTGCCAGGACGCCGCTGGAGTGCCTGGGCCCGTGGCGATCACGGGTTGTCTTTAGTGGTGACTTACGAGTGCGAGGCCCGGGGCGATGGCACACACTTTGTCCGCACCCTGGAGTATCAGTTCAGCGGCCTGGCGATGCGCATTGCCAATCGACTGCTGCTCAAGCGCCGCATCGATCGTGAGTCGGCGGCGTCGATGCTGGCATTGCGCGAGATGGCGCAAAAACAGTTAGCCCCGGCAGGAGTCAGCGCGTGAGTCGAACCGTCAAGTTTCGCCATCTGTTGTTGCTGATAATCGTCGCCATCGGCGCCTTTCTGCTGCTGATGCCGACCAAGGTTCAACCGGTGGCCTGGACACCGCCGCCGGCGCCCTCCCTCACCAGCGGCATCTACGCCGACAATCAGCGCCTCAAAGGCGTGGAGCGCGTCGGCGTCGCGGATATCGACGGACCGGAAGCGTTGCTGCTGGAGGAAGACGTCCTCATCACGGGTTTGCATGACGGCCGATTGATCCGTACCAGCCTCGACGGCAAGGTCACCAAGGTTCTGGCCGATACGGGCGGCAGACCCTTGGGCCTGGCCCGTCATCCCAACGGTCTGCTGGTGATTGCCGACGGGGTCAAGGGCTTGCTGTCACTGGATGCCCAGGGCCGATTGATTCCATTGACCATTGCGGCCAACGGCGTGCCCTTCGGTTTCACCGACGACGTGGCGATCGATAAATCCGGGCACTACGCCTATTTCAGTGATGCCTCCAGTCGCTTTGGCTACGGCAGTGACGGCGAAGCGATCATCGAGCACGGCGGCGATGGCCGCTTGCTGCGTTATGACTTCCAGACCGGAAAGACCGCGGTCCTGCTGGATAAGCTGGAATTCGCCAACGGCGTGACGCTGGGACCGGACGATGCCTTTGTGTTGGTCAACGAAACGGGCGCCTATCGCATCAGTCGTTACTGGTTGAGCGGGCCGAAAGCTGGCACCCGTGATCTATTCATCGACAACTTGCCAGGCTTGCCGGACAACCTCGCGTTCAATGGTCGCGACCGCTTCTGGGTAGCGCTTTATGCACCGCGCAACGCATTGCTCGATGCCACCGCACCGCATCCCTTCGTGCGCAAGATGATCGTGCGAGCCATGACTTTCCTGCCGAAACCGGTGGAGAAGCGCGCCTTTGCGCTGGGGCTGGATCTGGACGGTAAAGTGATCGCCAACTTGCAGGACGGTAGCCGCGACAACTACTCGCCGATCACTACCGTTCGCGAGTATGGGGATTGGTTGTATTTCGGGTCGTTAAAGGCGAAAAACATGGTGCGATTGCCGTTGAACAAGGCATTGCAACAGTAAACGTGCCTGACTCAACGCGGATCCACCTCACCATCGCGCACCGCGTTATCCGTTTCTTCAAGCACCCTTTCCGGGTCCATGGCGATGGAGTCATCCTCGTCCATCGGGATGGCACCTTCGTTCTTCGGCAGTTCGTCGATGCCCGGCTCATCTTCGGGATTGAGGGTGGTGCGTCCTGGACTCAGGGGTTCGGGATGTGTCGGGATGGGGTCGTAGCTACCCTGTTCTTCGCTGGGGAACTTTTCTTTGCCGGGGATGAGTGGTTCGGTCATGAGGCACCTCGCATGGAGCCGTAATTCGGACTCTGAACATTCGAGGCGCCGGTATTTATCGCCGTTCCAATTTTTCAGTCACCGATCGTCGGTGACCAGATAGGTCGCTTCAGGACGGCGTCTGGAGCCGATCAACGATCTTTTGCTTAACCTCCACGCGCTTCGCCTTGAGTTTCTTCAGTGCGTCATCGCTGGGCGCATCCGATTGGGCGGTTTCAGCCTTGACCACCTCGGCGTCCGCCTGCGAATACTTGTTGATCAGTGAATCCAGTAACGGATCCTTGGTGCGTTTTTGCTGGATATCTTCCTTTGAAAGTTTGAGATCCTGATAAAGGTCGTGTGGCACCGGCATGGAACACCTCCGTTTGTTGATCGGAGGTAAACGCGATCAATGGCGTTCACCAACTATCAGAATGGCCTCGGTTAGCCGGTTCTGTCGACCGCCTATCAGACCAGCGGTGCCCGTTCGTCGCCCTGCCGCAAACGCGATAAAACCTTTGCCACTCGTCGGCCTCCACAGATTAACGATCACTCGATCGCCCATGAAAACCTGTGTGGAGAATAACCAATGGACGGATTTACCCTGCGCCACCTCACGTTGGCCGTTGCCTTGAGTACCAGCATGGGCACGGCTTTCGCTGCCACTTCCAATGACTTCGTCGACAGCGCGGCCGCGAGCAATATCGCGGAAATCGAAACGAGCCGACTGGCCCTGGAAAAAAGTTCATCGGCGGACATCAAGAAATTCGCCAACATGATGATCACCGACCATTCCAAAGCCAACGATGAACTGACGGCGCTGGCGAAAAAAAATGACATCGAGGTGCCGGACAACACCACGCTGGTCAAGCAGGCGAAAGAGAAAATCCTCGACATGCGCGATGAATCTTTCGATGCGGCGTACGCCAACAATCAGGTGAAGGCTCACGAAGACACCATCGAGCTGTTCAAGAAGGAAGCCAACACCGTGACGGACGACAAAGTCAAAGGCGCCACGGACCTGAAAGGTTTCGCGCAAAAAATGTTGCCGGCGCTGGAGAAACATCTGGATATGGCGAAAAAACTCCAGGCTGCTCATCCGGACAAATAGCCCTCCCACAAAAAGGCCGCACCGTTTGATGCGGCCGTTTTCAATGCCTGCCTAGCCGCCATCGGTGTCGATGTCGGCATCGGTGTCATCCCCGGGTTTGGGCCGGTCGGGATTCGGCTTGAAACCCGGGCTGAACTCATTGTCGTTATCGGTGTGGAGTTGCTTCTGGTCGACCGCTTTGTCTGCGCTTTCCGGTTCGGCGGTTTTTGCGTCTTCCTCAAGACCAATGTCATCTTTCATAAGTACCTCATTCGTCACTGCACGTGCGCGGCTGAAACAGTCGCGCTTTGTAGATTCGAAGCCTCCACGGGGACAGGGTTCCATCGCAAGGGTAATTCAAGGTCAAAAGCTGCAACCCTTTGACTATGCTCAAGTGACGGAAACTGACTGATCATCTCACCCCTGGAGCCCGTCGATGAAGCGTGACATCCGTTTGCTGATCGTCGACGACAACGTCGCCACGCGCTACGCGCTGCGCCGGCGCCTGGAACGCCACGGCTATGAAGTGCTCGAAGCCGGCACCGGCACCGAGGGCCTGGAGCTGATCGGCAGCGTGGCGATCGACGCGCTGATCCTCGACGTCAATCTGCCGGACATGAGCGGCTTCGACATCGTGCGCAAACTGCGCGCCGAACCCGCCACTGCCCTGCTACCGGTGATTCACGTCTCGGCGGCCTCGATCCAGACCGGCGACATCATTACCGGCCTGGACGCGGGTGCCGATGCCTACCTGATCCA
This sequence comes from Pseudomonas rossensis, assembly GCF_039888995.1. Lineage (NCBI taxonomy): Bacteria > Pseudomonadati > Pseudomonadota > Gammaproteobacteria > Pseudomonadales > Pseudomonadaceae > Pseudomonas > Pseudomonas rossensis. The sequence continues at coordinate 8,511 of NZ_JBBWCB010000144.1, forward strand.
CCCGGTGGATCCGGATGTGCTGCTCGCGACCTTGCGCACTTTGCTGCGGGTGCGTGAAACCGAAAATGCCCTGCGCGAAAGCGAGGCGCGGTTTCGGGAAATCTTTGTCAATGTATCGGCGCCCATCGCGGTGCTGGATGCCGAGTTGAAGGTGCATGAATGCAACCATGCCTTCGCGCAGCTGATTCAGGACAACCTCAACCCGGACACCCTGCGCGAGTGCTTTGCCGAGGATCAGGACGTCGGCATCGAGGAACTGCGTCTGCGTCTGGCCTATGGCGAGCGTTGGAAAGGCACCCTGAGCATGCGGGTCCACGGCGAGACTCGTGAAACCGAGTGGCAGATTTCGCCGTACCGCACGCCGGAACTGAGCCTGGTGTTTGTCGAGGATGTCACTGAACACCGTCACCGCGAACGCTCGCACCTGGCCCGGCTTGACGACGCCACCACCCAGTTGGCCAAAGAAGTCGCCGAGCGAGCGCGAACCGAAGCTCAGCTGCTGCAAGTGCAGAAAATGGATGCACTGGGCAAGCTGACCGGGGGCATCGCCCACGACTTCAATAACTTGCTGACCGGCATCATCACCAGCCTGGAACTGATCCAGAAACGTATCGCTGCCTCACGCACCGACAAGGTTCAGTTTTACGCCGAAGCCGCGTTGAACTCGGCAATGAGTGCCGCTTCCCTGACCCATCGCCTGCTCGCCTTCGCGCGCCAACAGCCCCTCGATACCCGGCCCGTGGACATCAACGAACACGTGCGTTCCCTTGAAGAATTGCTGGTGCGCACCATCGGCGAACGCATCGCGCTGAAACTCGAATTGACCTCTAAAGCCGCCATCGCTCTGGTCGACCCCATTCAGCTCGAAAGCGCGATGCTCAATCTGGTGATCAACGCTCGCGATGCCTTGCCCCAGGGCGGCAACATTTGGGTCAGCACCTATGCCGCCTATTCCCATGGCGACCCCAATCTGGCCGATGGTGCGTATGTCGCGTTGTCTGTGCGCGATGACGGTACCGGTATCGAACACAGCGTGATTAACAAGGTGTTCGACCCGTTTTTCACCACCAAGCCGCTGGGCCAGGGCACCGGGCTAGGATTGTCGACCCTCTACGGTTTCGCCCGGCAATCGGGTGGCGATGCACACATACGCAGCGTCGCCCGGCGCGGCACCGAAGTCACCATCATGCTACCGGCCAGCTCCGACCCCACCGCCTGCGAATCCGAGTCAGCCACCGTCGATCATCAGGGTGCCGGCGAACATGTGTTGATCGTCGAGGACACGCCGTCGGTGCGCATGTTCGTGGCCGAAGTGTTGGTGGATGCCGGTTACCGTTGCACGCAGGTGGGCGACATCGAAGGTGCCCTCGAGCGCCTGCAAAACGATGAGTCCATCGACCTGCTGCTGACGGACGTCGGACTGCCGCGCATGAGCGGCCGCGAGCTGGCCGATGTGGCACGGGGCTGGCGCGAAAAGCTGCCGATCCTGTTCATGACCGGCTATGCCGAAACCGCCATCAACCGTCAGGTGTTCCTCGGTCATGGCATGGAGATGCTGATCAAGCCGTTCCAGATCAACGAACTGCTGGGCAAGGTGCGGCGCACGCTCGACAGCGTTTAAGATCAAAAGATCGCAGCCTGCGGCAGCTCCTACAAAGGATCGGCGTACACCTGTAGGAGCTGCCGCAGGCTGCGATCTTTTGATTTACCCTAGGGTTCTGGCCAAAAAGGGTGCCGTCCGGCTCTTTTTGCTGTTGGCCACTTTTTGCGGCGTCCCACTGACGACAATCTTCCCGCCCTGATCCCCCGCCCCCGGGCCGATGTCGATCACCCAGTCACTCTGCGCCACCACGCGCATTTCATGTTCGACGACGATCACCGTATGCCCCGCCGTCACCAGCGTATTCAGTTGTTCGAGCAAGCGATCGACATCCCTTGGGTGCAAACCGGTGGTGGGCTCGTCGAGCACATACAGCGTGGCCCCACGTTGGTTGCGTTGCAGTTCGGTGGCCAGTTTGATCCGCTGGGCTTCACCGCCCGACAGCTCGGTCGCCGGCTGGCCGAGGCGCAGGTAACCCAGGCCGATATCGCGCAGCACCTCCAGCGAGCGGCGAATACCCGGTTGCTCGGCAAACACCGTGACCGCCTCGTCCACCGTCAGTTGCAACACCTGGGCGATGTTCAACCCTTTCCAGATGATTGCCAGCGTCTCGGGGTTGTAGCGCGCTCCGTGGCAGGTCGAGCACGGTGCATAGATGCTGGGCATGAACAGCAACTCGACGCTGACAAAGCCTTCACCTTCGCATGTCGGGCAACGGCCCTTAGCGACGTTGAAGGAAAACTGGCCCGCGTCGTAACCCTCGGCCTGCGCCTCCGGTATGGCTGCGTACAGTTTGCGTACGTTGTCGAACAGCCCGGTGTAGGTCGCCAGGTTCGAGCGCGGTGTGCGGCCGATGGGTTTCTGGTCGACTTGCACCAGGCGCTTGATCGATTCCAGTCCCGCCGAGACCTGACCGCCGCTGACTTGCGGTGCGTCGTCCTCAAGGCTCAACGCTTCGGGTTCGCTGTCACTTGCCGCGCGCCCGAGATGCGCGCCCACCAGTTCCAGCAACGCCTGACTGACCAGGCTCGATTTACCGGAACCGGAGACGCCGGTCACCGAGGTAAAACAGCCCAGCGGGAATTCGACGCTGAGGTTGTTCAGGTTATTGCGGGTGATGCCTTCCAGCCGTAGCCAATCGTTCGCCTTTCGGCTGGCTTGGGGCTGAGTGACCTGCTCGGCGAATAGATAAGCGCGCGTCTGCGAGTTCGTCACCTGCGCCAACCCTGGCGGCGGTCCACTGTACAGGACTTGGCCGCCGTGCTCGCCGGCCGCCGGGCCTACGTCGATCAACCAGTCGGCGCGGCGCATGGTTTCCAGGTCATGTTCGACTACGAACAAGGTGTTGCCAGCAGCCTTCAGGCGTTGCAGCGCTTCGAACAATGCTTCGCCATCCGCGGGGTGCAGACCGGCCGACGGTTCATCCAGCACGTAGATCACGCCGAACAACTGCGAACCCAATTGCGTCGCCAGGCGCAGACGCTGCAACTCGCCGGACGACAGCGTCGGCGTGCTGCGTTCCAGCGCCAGGTAACCCAGCCCCAGATCGGTCAACGTGCTGACCCGTTCCAGCAAGTCCTGAGCGATCCGCTGCGCGGCCAGGCGTTTCTCCACTGACAGGTTCGGTGTGTGGCGAACATCCGGCGCGTTGGCGTGACCACTGGCGCCGTGGGCCACTCGTTGCTCGCGGGCCTCGCGGGTCTGGTCGTGGGTCAATACTTCGCCCGCCGCCTCGGTCTGTTCGAGGTAGCTGTGAGCGGCGACTGGTTTCAAGACTTCGGCCACTTGCAGCAACGGCATCTGCGACAGTTCGCCGATGTCGTAACCGGCAAAGGTCACCGACAACGCCTCGCGCTTGAGCCGTTTGCCGTCGCACAACGGGCACGGGCTGCCGAGCATGAATTGCGCGACGCGCTTCTTCATCAGCGCGCTTTGGGAGTGGCTGAAGGTGTGCAGGATGTAGCGCCGGGCGCCGGTGAACGTGCCCTGGTAACTCGGCTCCATGTTGCGTGTGAGCGCGACTCTGGTTTCTTCGGGGGTGAGCCCGGCATACACCGGCACCGTGGGTGTTTCTTCGGTGAAGAGAATCCAGTCGCGCAGTTTTTTCGGCAGATCGCGCCAGGGTTTATCGACGTCGTAGCCCATCGTCACCAGGATGTCGCGCAGGTTCTGTCCCTGCCAGGCGGTGGGCCAGGAGGCGACCGCACGCTGGCGAATAGTCAGGCTCGGGTCCGGGACCATCAGGGCTTCGGTGACTTCATACACCCGCCCCAACCCATGACATTCGGGGCACGCACCCTGGGGCGTGTTGGGCGAAAAATCTTCCGCATAGAGCATCGGCTGCCCCGACGGATAACTGCCGGCCCGGGAGTACAGCATGCGGATCAGGCTCGACAACGTCGTCACGCTGCCCACCGAAGACCGCGTGCTCGGCGTACCTCGTTGTTGCTGGAGCGCCACCGCCGGCGGCAAGCCTTCGATGGAGTCGACGTCCGGCACCCCGACCTGATCGATCAGACGCCGTGCGTAAGGCGCCACGGATTCGAAATAGCGGCGTTGCGCTTCGGCGTAGAGGGTCGAGAACGCCAGCGACGATTTCCCCGAACCGGACACGCCGGTGAACACCACCAGGGCATCCCGGGGGATGTCGACATCGACGTTTTTGAGATTGTGTTCCCGGGCGCCGCGCACCCTGACCATGCCGGAGGGGGGGTTGGAGGTGCGCTTGGATGTCATGAGCGGCCTTAAAGGAATGATGTGGATGAACGCGATACAAATGTAGGAGCTGCCGCAGGCTGCGATCTTTTGATCTTGATCCTGGCAATGTCAAGACCGCCATAAGATCAAAAGATCGCAGCCTGCGGCAGCTCCTACAGGGGTCTGTTCTCAGCCGTTTAGCACGGTGCGGACCATTTGGGTCAGCGCCTCGGGGCCATAAGGTTTGCTCAGCAAATAAGTATCAGGGCTGAGTTGGTGATTGCGCGAAATAATGTCACGGGTGTTGCCCGAGGTGAACAGCACAGCCAGCGGCGGCGTCTGCATCTTGGCCCAGGCGGCCAGGTCCGAACTTTTAATCAGACCAGGCATGACCACGTCGGTGAAAATCAGGTCCACCACGGCGCCATCCAGTAACATC
>NZ_JBBWCB010000145.1:0-13202 GCF_039888995.1 Pseudomonas rossensis
TCGACGGTCAGCTTGACCGCTTCATTGGCGTTATTGATCACCCGGTCGGTGTGCTCGACCCACTGGATCACCGACAGCAGGTAAGTGATCAGCGAGACAAAGAACACTGCACTGAGCACGCCGACACCCAACGGCAGGCTGACGTTGCGGCTCAGGAGTTTACGAAATCGTTGCTCATCAACCGAAGACGCGGATGTCATGGGGAAACCTTGTCGAGCTGTTGAAAACCAAGGAGTTTGCCCCAAAAGCGGCGGATTGATCCAATTTTTTGACGCGTTTTCGCGCAAAATCCTACATTCCACTGCTCCAACGCAAAGGAGCGGTTATCCTTGTCAGCACGAGTACAGCTATTCTTTTTTCCACGGCGTTGGGAACTTGTCGGGTTCCGTCACTTACTCAAACAAGAGCCCGGCGATTTCGATCGACCGGCAACCGCGAATTCAACCTCTGAGAACCCCCCACTATGTACTCCAACACGTCCATCATCCTTGTAGTCGAAGACGATGACATCGTGCGCATGCTGATTGTCGATGTGCTGGAGGAGCTGGAGTTCAAGGTGCTTGAGGCCGATGGCAGTGAAAAGGCGCTGGAATTCCTCAACGATGAAGACCAGTACATCGATTTGATGATGACCGACGTCGGCTTGCCGGTGATGGATGGCCGTGAATTGGCCAACCAGGCCCGGATGCTGCGCCCTGAGTTGCCGATCCTGTTTGCCAGTGGCTATGCCGAAAGCATTGATGTGCCCGAAGGTATGCACGTGATTGGTAAACCGTTTTCCATTGATCAGTTGCGCGACAAGGTCAAAGGCATGCTGGCCTGAGACAGTTGGCTGGGCATCCTGGCCCCACCACTTTTCTGCATAAACCGACGTAAGGCTGCATTTTTCGGCGTTTTTGGGCTCTGACCTGTCAAGTTTGACAGTAGAAAAGGCCGCCCGCCTGGCGTTTGATTGGACCGGTGATCCCACTCATAAGGAACCGAGTCCATGCCGAGTCGAACCCAACGCTACGCACGTTATTTGAAAGTCAGCGGATTATTGCTGATGCTCATCGCCGGATATGGTTGCCAGTCAGCCTCTTCCGACAATCCCCAGCACTGCTTTGAACAGAGCGGACAGGCGTTCAGCGAAGTATTGAGCTGCTATCGCAAAGCCGAAGCGACGCAACCGCTGCGCTACATCAGTAAGGGACAAGAGCAACAGCCCGGCGTCAACATCCGGCGCTTCGAGTTGACGTCACAGTCCTGGGGTCAGGGCGGTCAAGTCGCTCCGGCAGACTGGACCCATGGAGTCGACCTGTACATTCCCGACAACGTCAAGGGTACGCGTGCCGTGCTGGTCGCCAACGACGGCGTCAACAAGCCTTTGCCCGGTGAGTCTCCGGGAGCACCCAACAACTTTTCGCAGCAAACACTGCTCAACATTGCCCGCCAAACCGGTTTGATCGTAGTGGCTGTCAGCAATGTCCCTAACCAGTATTTGACCTACAGCGATGACGGCGTGCCGCGCACAGAAGATGGCAGCGTTGCCCACAGCTGGAAACTATTCATGCAGGCCCCGGAACAACAGCCTTTTATGTCGCTGCATGTGCCGATGATGGAAGCGCTGGTCAAGGCCATGGACCTGGCGCAAAAGGAAACGCAGCCAGGCCAGGTGGTGAGTTTTCTTGCCACCGGCGCGTCGAAACTCGGTTGGGCAGTATGGCTGTCCGCCCTTGCGGACTCACGCGTCGATAGCATCGTGCCGTTTGTCATTGACGTCTTGAACACGGACAAAGTGTTCGACGAGACGTTTCTGACCTACGGCGGTAACTGGCCACTGGCGTACATCGACTACTACTTGCAAGGTGTGATCGCCCAACGCAAGACCGAGCCGTTCAAGAAGCTGATGCAGGTCGAAGATCCGATGACCTATCGGAATCTGTCCGGCTACACCGACCGCTTGAAGATCCCGAAATACATCGTCAACGCCAGTGGCGATGACTTCTTCATCCCGGATGCTTCACGCCAGTATCTTGCGGACCTGCCGGGTGACAATACACTTCGGGTCATTCCCAATTCCGCCCACGATGTGCGGGCGTTTGTTGAAGCGAACCTGATTCCTTATATCAAGCGGCGGCAGACCGGCAATACCGCACCGAGATTAAAGGCACAGGAACAACGCCTGGACGCCACATCGACCCAGTTGCACCTGACCTTGTCCGAAATGCCGATCAGGACGACTCAGTGGACAGCGCTCAACCCAAAGGCCCGGGACTTCCGGTACAACTGCGGCGTGCGCTACACCGCAAAACCATTGCCGGTCGCAATGGACGTCCAAGCGACTCTCCGTGCTCCCAAGGTGGGTTGGGCCGCAGAGTTCTTCGAAGCTGAGTACGCGGACGGCGTTGTCGAGACGACGATGGTCAAGGTTCTTCCGGATACGTATCCGAATCAGGCGCCACCCGCCGATGAGGCGTTTTGCAGAACGCTACCCGCCACCCTGGGTCAGTAAATCAAGACACGACAATCTCAACCCTTTTGCTCTGTGGGATTGTCGTGTTTCCTTGACTGTTCTCGGTCATCCATTTTCTTGCGCCTGACACCGGAGCGTTCAGTTCAATGCCACGCTTGCTGTGGTTTAATTGCGCCCCTGCCCGATTACCCGTCTCAAGGAATACCGATGACCCAGCCCCGCGCAACCAAAGTCCTCGTCATTGGTTACGTCTGGCCCGAGCCCCGTTCTTCAGCGGCCGGTGGGCACATGATGCAAATTCTCGAGACCTTCTTGCAGCAAGGCTGGAACATTACGTTCAGTAGCCCGGCTGGCACCGGTGAACACCGGGCAGACCTGACGGTCTTGGGCATTCGCGAAGTCCCGATCGAATTGAACAACAGCAGTTTCGACACGTTCATCAGCGAACTGGCCCCGGATATCGTTCTGTTCGATCGGTTCATGATGGAAGAACAGTTCGGCTGGCGAGTTGAGAAGCACTGCCCCGATGCCTTGCGCGTGCTTGAGACCTCCGACCTGCAAAGCCTGCGAGATGCCCGCCATCAACGCCTCAAGGAGCGTTTGAAGGCCAGTGACGACGCCAATGACTTCAACGATTTGTTCGCCCCGGCGTTGCGTGAAGAGTTCGAACTCATGGCCGAGACCGATCTGGCCAAACGGGAAATCGCAGCGATTTATCGTTGCGACTTGAATCTGATGATCTCCGAAGTAGAGATCGAGTTGCTGATCGAGCAATTCAAGCTGCCGCGCCACTTGCTGCACTGGTGCCCGCTGATGGTCGATCTACCGAGCGTGCCACCGGTTTCTTTTGAAGACCGCGCGCACTTTCTCAGCATCGGCAACTTCCGTCATGCGCCCAACTGGGATGCGGTGCTCTGGATGAAAACCACTCTCTGGCCGCTGATTCGCGCACAACTGCCAACGGCTCAATTGCACATTTACGGTGCTTACACACCGCCCAAAGCGACTGCGTTGCACAACCCTGGCCAGGGGTTTCATGTGATGAACTGGGCGGAAGATGCGTTAGAAGTCATGTCTTGCGCGCGGATATGCCTGGCCCCCTTACGCTTCGGTGCCGGCATCAAAGGCAAGATTGTCGACGCCATGTTGTGTGGCACGCCCACGATCACAACGCCAATCGGCGCAGAAGCGATGCACGGCGAACATCTCTGGCCCGGCGCGGTAGCCAGCACAGCACAGGCGTTCGCCGATTGCGCGGTTCGGCTGTACAAGGATGAAACACTTTGGACAGACGCCCAATCCCTGGGTCAGACATTACTGGCTGATCGTTATCGACAGTCCGAACATGGCCCGGCATTGATCGAAAAGCTGGTGTACTGCCAACAACACCTGACGCAACTTAGAAGTGATAATTTTACAGGTAGCATGTTGCGTCATCACCATCACAAAAGCACGCAATACATGGCGCAATGGATTGAGGCAAAGAATCGAAATCCGCTATAACACTCACCCTAATAACAAACATTTTGCATTATCACTATTATTGACCAAGCTTAATACCATCTCTATAAATACCGAGCCGAACGCTAACTTGATTAGTTAAGTTCGGCGCAACTACCCGCCCCTGATAAATCAATGCAAGGATGCATTAAATGGACAACTTTGCTCAGAATAATTACACACTTAACAACTGGATGACCGCTACTCCGGCAATTGATACATTGTCGCTCTGCGAATTGACGCTGCCAGGCACCCATAACGCGGGCAGCGACTGGAAAGCATCCTGGCCGCTGATTCCAGGTGCCCACTGGCTCGCCTGTCAGCACCAATCGTTTTATGCCCAGCTGAGCCACGGCTCTCGAGCACTCGATATCCGTTTAATGTACGACGCTGACGCGCAGGGACTCGGGAAATTCTGCATTCATCACAACGGTTACCGCAATGGTCGTACCTTGGGGCACCTTGTAACCGACGTGGAAAAATTTCTTCAGGAGAACCCCAACGAATTCATCATCCTGGACTTTCATGAACTGAAAGGGGAGCAGTTTGATTTCGCTTACTTCAACAGCATGATGATGCTCTTTCTCGGCCGTCGCATGATCCCCACCAAAAACCGGTCTCTGAGTCTTCGTCAACTCAAACAAATCAGCTCTACACAAAGAATTTTAGTCGCCGCACCATGGCACAGAGCGCTTGATCAAAACGTATTTCACGAGCAGATCGGGCACAAATGGTCTGGCAGCGGTATCACCAATGCCGCAGATTTGGAAAAGCACATTATTAATGTGCTGAAATACCCGCCAGGCACATGGGCACCGTGGTCGCTTTCCGCCACCAGTTACAGCGCTCTCGGCGGCCCCGTGGACATTCATGATGAGCTTAACTCCTGGTTCGACCCGAAGAAAAGTGACTGGGCGTTAAAGTGCAACATCATCAATGTCGACTTTATTGAAGAGTCCAACATTGTCTCTTATTGCCGAATGGTAAACCTGATGAAAGCGAGCAAGCGAAATTAACAATTTCCGCGCCATCAAATAGCTATTCTTGTGTACGTGTTTCCGACACTGGCAATACTGCCACGCACTTCTATGCTGGGTTATGAAAGCCTTTTGTCTCAGGCGAGTGATACGGATGTGGCACCCAGCCACATCCGACACATGAACTTCTTTTCCCCACGGATGGGGCGAATCACGACAAGGAACTGTCATGACCCGCAATACAGCAACCACACTCGACAAACAGAAATGGATGAGCAACGTACTGGATATCGGCCGGTTGAGGCTGACCGACATCGTCTGGCCGGGCACGCACAACGCCGGCATGGACAAAAAAGCGCCCAACTATGAGGTGGTGGTCGGCAACTGGACGACGTGCCAGAACGACTCATTTGCCTGGCAACTGGCCAACGGCGCACGGGCGTTCGATATCCGGCTTGGCTGTACCGCCGGCCCGGTAGTACCGGTGTTTTACTTCCATCACAACGGCTATCAGTCCCACCGCATTCTTGATGAACTGATCGACGCGGTGACGACATTCCTCGACCGAAACCCGGACGAATTCATCGTCCTCGACTTCCACCAGTTAGGGGATGCAGCGAAGCCTTTCGACTACCAACAACTCAATGATCTTCTGATGCGCGGCCTGGGCTCGCGCTTGATCCGCTCTTCGGATGCGCGCAGTACCGTGGACCAACTCAAGCGCGCCAACTCGCAGCGCCGCTGCGTCATGGCAGCGCAGGCGAAGCCCGGGCTGGACAGTGAGTATTTCTGGCCGCAAATACCTCACAAGTGGAACGGCGAGGCATTCACCGACACCAGCGATCTGCAATCGCATATCCAGACCACCCTTGTGGGGGCGCCTTACGATACATTTCTCTGGTCTTTGCCGGCGACGTGCTATTCGCTGTTGGGTGGCCCGCAGCACATCAAAAACCAAATCAACGACTGGTTCCACACCACCCGCGACTGGGTCACCCGTTGCAGCATCATCAGCACCGATTTCTTTGACGAGGCGGATATTGTCCGCTTCTGCTGGAGCGCCACCAGCATGAAAGCGGTTTACGGAGACAGGTTGCACAAGCCGGCATAAACGAAAGTCGCGGCAGGCTGGCACAGCAGGCGCCAAAAGAGGCATGATCGGATAGCGATAACAAGAAAAGCACCCCGACATGACTCGAACAGCCCGCGTGACAGACCCCTCCTACGAACTGATGGACGACCACAACGGGTTGTCCATCATCTATCGTCAGCACGGTTTTCCCTGCCCGTTGGTGCGCTGGCATTTTCACAAGGAATACGAACTGCACCTGATTGTCGCCAGCTCCGGCAAAGTGTTCATTGGTGACTACATCGGTAACTTCTATCCAGAATCGCTATTCCTCACCGGCCCCAACCTGCCCCACAACTGGATCAGCCAGGTGGCCGAAGACGAAGTGGTGCCCAAGCGCGACATGCTGGTCAACTTCACGGATGAGTTATTCGACAGCGGCCACTTGGTGTTCGCCGAGCTCAAAACGCTGGCGCCGCTGTTGGAGCGCGCCCAGTACGGCATCGAGTTTCGCTGCAAGCGCACCATTCGCCAGGCCGTGACTTTGATGCAGCGCATCGCCGACACCAAAGGCGTGACGCGCCTCGGGCACTTTTTCATTCTGCTGGAGTTACTGGCGGCCTCTGACGACTATCAGCTGCTGTCCGGGGCTACGACACCGCAATTGGCCGACGAGCACAATATCGATCGCACCAACCGGGCGGTGGATTACATCTTCGCGCATTACGCTCGGGAACTGCCGCTGGAGGAAGTCGCCGAGCACTTGGGCATGAAGCCGACTTACTTCAGTCGAGTGTTCAAGCAGGCCACCGGCCGCTGCTTCATCGAATTCGTCAATCGACTGCGCATCAGCAAATCCTGTGAGCTGTTGGCCGACGGTGACAAACCGGTAACCGATGTGTGTTTCGAATCGGGCTTCAACAATATTTCCAATTTCAATCGGCGCTTTCAGCAACTCAAGGGCATGACGCCGTCGCATTACCGGCGGTTGGCGGTGCAGCGGTTGACTGAGCAGAACCTGGGTTAAACGCCTGAAAACCTGTACGGAATCCATAGGGTCTAACCGCTAAAAAGCCGTTCCCTGCACCTCTCCCTCCAAACCTCAGTGCAAAATAGTATCGATTCAAGTGCGATGGATGATTTGTCACGTCATCAATTGAAGGCTGTAATCAGTGCACATTCTTCCCTCCGCAGGAAGACACAAAAACAATAACTGTCCTTCTGTAACCCACCGGGTGCAGAAAAGGAGTGCACGATGCAACCTTCTGTAAAAGCTCTGCTTGCCCTCACCTGCATGACCCTCAGCAGCGTCAGCCTCGGCGCCCAGACCCTGACCATCGCCACCGTCAACAACAGCGACATGATCCGCATGCAAAAACTCTCGAAAACCTTCGAGGCCGAGCATCCGGACATCAAGCTCAATTGGGTGGTGCTGGAAGAAAATGTCCTGCGCCAACGCCTGACCACCGACATCGCCACTCAGGGCGGACAGTTCGATGTACTGACCATTGGCATGTACGAAGCCGCACTCTGGGGCGCCAAAGGTTGGCTGGAGCCGATGAAGGACTTGCCGGCCAATTACGCCCTCGACGATGTGTTCCCATCGGTGCGTGAAGGCCTGTCGGTCAAGGGTTCGCTCTATGCCTTGCCCTTCTACGCCGAAAGCTCCATCACCTATTTCCGCACCGATCTGTTCAAGGAAGCCGGGCTGACCATGCCCGAGCACCCGACCTGGACCCAGATCAGCGAATTCGCCAGCAAACTCACCAATAAGGATAAAGAACAGTACGGCATCTGCCTGCGCGGCAAGGCCGGCTGGGGCGAGAACATGGCGCTGATCACCACCGTCGCCAATGCCTATGGTGCGCGCTGGTTCGATGAGCAGTGGAAGCCTGAATTCACCGGCCCCGAGTGGAAAAACGCGCTGAACTTCTACGTCGACACCATGAAAAAATCCGGCCCGCCGGGTGCGTCGAGCAACGGATTCAACGAAAACCTCGCGCTGTTCAACAGCGGCAAATGCGCCATCTGGGTCGATGCCAGCGTCGCCGGCTCCTTCGTCACCGATAAGACCCAAAGCAAGGTCAGCGACCACGTCGGCTTCACCTACGCACCGCACGAGACCACAGACAAGGGCTCGGCCTGGTTGTATTCCTGGGCGCTGGCAATTCCGACCAGCTCCAAGGCCAAGGACGCGGCGAAAACCTTCAGCGCCTGGGCAACTTCCAAAGAGTATGGAGCGTTGGTTGCCGAGAAAGACGGTATTGCCAACGTACCGCCAGGTACCCGCGCTTCGACGTACAGCGATGAGTACATGAAGGCTGCGCCGTTCGCCAAGGTGACCCTTGAATCGCTGAAAGCCGCGGACCCGAGCAAGCCGACCCTCAAGCCCGTGCCGTATATCGGCATCCAGTTGGTGACCATTCCTGAATTCCAGGCCGTGGGCACCCAGGTGGGCAAATTGTTCTCGGCAGCGCTGATCGGCCAGACCACGGTCGACCAGGCCCTGACCGCTGCCCAGTCAACCACCGAACGTGAAATGAAGCGCGCCGGTTACCCCAAGTAACCCGCGTCCCCCTGTGGGAGCGAGCTTGCTCGCGATGAGGCCATGACATTCAACATCTATGTCGGCTGAACGATCGCTATCGCGAGCAAGCTCGCTCCCACAGTTGTTCTTCATTTGTCTGTTCCTTATCGGTTCTATCGCCATGAATATTTCAACTGCCAAAGCTCACATGGACATTCCCCAACCGGTGAGTAAAAGCCGGTTGGCCAACCCCGGCTGGTTCCTGGTCAGCCCCTCGGTGGCGTTGTTGCTGCTGTGGATGATCGTGCCGCTGGGCATGACCGTTTACTTCTCGCTGATCCGCTACAACCTGCTCTACCCCGGCGAGAACGAGTTCGTCGGGCTGGAGAACTTCAGCTACTTCCTCAGCGACTCGGGTTTCCTGCCCGGCGCCACCAACACCTTGTTGCTGGTCGGCAGCGTGCTGCTGATCAGCGTGGTGTTCGGCGTGTTGATCAGTGCGCTGCTGGAGGCCAGTGAGTTTCTCGGTCGCGGCATCGTACGGGTGATGCTGATCTCGCCGTTTTTCATCATGCCCACCGTCGGTGCGCTGATCTGGAAGAACCTGATTTTCCATCCGGTGTCGGGGATTCTCGCCTACGTCTGGAAGCTGTTCGGCGCGCAGCCGGTGGACTGGCTGGCGCACTACCCGCTGCTGTCGATCATCATCATTGTGTCCTGGCAATGGCTGCCGTTCGCGATCCTGATCCTGATGACCGCCATGCAGTCCCTCGACCAGGAGCAGAAGGAAGCCGCGCGCCTCGACGGTGCCGGGCCGATCGCGATTTTCTGGCACCTGACCTTGCCGCACCTAGCACGGCCGATTGCCGTAGTGGTCATGATCGAAACCATCTTCCTGCTCTCGGTGTTCGCCGAAATATTCACCACCACCAACGGCGGCCCCGGCTACGCCTCGACCAACCTCGCCTACCTGATCTACAACCAGGCGTTGGTGCAGTTCGACGTCGGCATGGCGTCCGCCGGCGGCTTGATCGCGGTGGTGATCGCCAACATCGCGGCCATCGTGCTGGTGCGCATGATCGGCAAAAACCTGACAGACAAAGCCTGAGGCCTGCGCCATGACCCTTCAACAATCCCGCCGTCTGCAAAGCCTGCTGCTCGGCACCCTGGCCTGGGCCATCGCGATCCTGATCTTCTTCCCGATCTTCTGGATGGTGATGACCAGTTTCAAAACCGAAATCGATGCGTTCGCCACGCCGCCGCAGTTCATCTTCACGCCCACGCTGGAGAACTACCTGCACATCAACGAGCGCAGCGATTACTTCAGCTTCGCCTGGAACTCGGTGGTGATTTCGTTCAGCGCTACCGCTCTATGCCTGCTGATCGCGGTGCCGGCGGCCTACTCGATGGCGTTCTACGAAACCCAACGTACCAAAGGCACGCTGCTGTGGATGCTCTCCACCAAGATGCTGCCACCGGTGGGCGTGCTGATGCCGATCTACTTGCTGGCCAAGAGTTTCGGCCTGCTCGATACGCGCATCGCGCTGATCGTGATCTACACGCTGATCAACCTGCCGATCGTGGTCTGGATGATTTACACCTACTTCAAAGACATCCCCAAAGACATCCTCGAAGCCGCGCGCCTCGACGGTGCCACGCTGTGGCAGGAAATGGTCCGGGTGCTGCTGCCGATCGCCAAGGGCGGCCTGGCGTCCACGGTGTTGCTGTCGCTGATCCTGTGCTGGAACGAGGCGTTCTGGTCCTTGAACCTGACTTCGTCGAAAGCCGCGCCGTTGACCGCATTGATCGCCTCGTACTCCAGTCCCGAAGGTCTGTTCTGGGCCAAGTTGTCGGCGGTGTCGACGCTGGCCTGCGCGCCGATCCTGATCTTCGGCTGGATCAGCCAGAAACAATTGGTCCGCGGCCTGTCGTTCGGCGCCGTGAAATAGCCCTCAAAGAATAAGCACAAAAGGAGCGCCACCATGGCCAACCTGAAAATCAAGAATCTGCAAAAAGGCTTCGAAGGCTTTTCCATCATCAGAGGCATCGACCTGGAAGTGAACGACTGCGAGTTCGTGGTGTTCGTCGGCCCGTCGGGCTGCGGCAAATCCACGTTGCTGCGACTGATCGCCGGCCTGGAAGAAGTCAGCGGCGGCTCCATCGAACTCGATGGCCGCGACATCACCGAAGTCAGCCCGGCCAAGCGCGACCTGGCGATGGTGTTCCAGACCTACGCCCTGTACCCGCACATGAGCGTGCGCAAAAACATGTCGTTTGCCCTCGACCTGGCCGGCGTACCGAAAGCCGAAGTCGAGAAGAAAGTCGGCGAAGCGGCGCGCATCCTCGAACTCGGGCCGATGCTCGAACGTAAACCGAAACAGTTGTCCGGCGGTCAGCGTCAGCGCGTGGCCATCGGCCGCGCCATCGTGCGCAATCCGAAAATCTTCCTGTTCGACGAGCCACTGTCCAACCTCGACGCCGCCCTGCGGGTGCAGATGCGCCTGGAACTGTTGCGACTGCACAAAGAACTGCAAGCCACGATGATCTACGTAACCCACGACCAGGTCGAAGCCATGACCATGGCCGACAAGGTTGTCGTACTCAATGGCGGCAAAGTCGAACAAGTCGGCTCGCCTCTGGATCTGTATCACCAGCCGGCCAATCTGTTTGTCGCCGGGTTCCTGGGCACGCCGAAAATGGGTTTCCTCAAGGGCAAAGTCACCCGCGTCGAAAGCCAGAGCTGCGAAGTGCTGCTGGACGCCGGCACCCGCATCACGTTGCCGCTGAGCGGTGCCAATCTGAGCATCGGTGGCGCGGTAACCCTGGGCATTCGCCCGGAGCACCTGAATCTCGCACAAACCGGCGACTGCACCTTGCAGGTCACGGCGGATGTCAGCGAACGCCTGGGCAGCGATACCTTTTGCCACGTGGTGACCTCGTCCGGCGAAGCGCTGACCATGCGGGTTCGCGGCGACCTTGCCAGCCGTTACGGCGAGACGCTGAGCCTGCACCTGGACGCCGAACACTGCCATTTATTCGATGCCGACGGTGTGGCGCTGACCCGCCCACTACGCGCTGCAGCCTGATTTCGAGACCTTGTGATGAAACTCAATAAACAGAACCTCAATCGCCTCGCCCCCGAGGTGGTCCTGCCCGCCTACGCCCTGAGCGACACCCGCCAAGGCATCGCGCACATCGGTGTCGGCGGTTTCCACCGCGCCCATCAGGCGTATTACACCGATGCGTTGATGAATACCGGCGAAGGCCTGGACTGGGCGATTTGCGGCGTCGGCCTGCGCGCCGAAGACCGCCGCGTCCGGGACGATCTCAAAGAGCAGGATTACCTCTTCACCCTGTTCGAGCTGGGCGATACCGACGACACCGAAGTCCGGGTCATTGGCGCGATTCGCGACATGCTGCTGGCCGAAGACGGTGCGCAAGCGCTGATCGACAAACTCGCCAGCCCCGAGATCCGCATCGTTTCGCTGACCATTACCGAAGGCGGCTACTGCATCGACGACAGCAACGGCGAGTTCATGGCCCAACTGCCGCAGATCCAGCACGATCTGGCACACCCGAGCGCACCGAAAACCGTGTTCGGTTTTCTCTGCGCCGCGCTGGCCAAACGTCGTGCAGCCGGCACGCCTGCGTTCACCTTGATGTCCTGCGATAACCTGCCGCACAACGGCGCGGTCACTCGCAAAGCGTTACTGGCATTCGCCGCCCTGCGCGATGCTGAGCTGGGGAACTGGATCGCCACCAACGTGAGTTTCCCCAATGCCATGGTCGACCGCATCACGCCGATGACCAGCACCGAACACAAGCTGCAACTGCACGATAAACACGCTATCGACGACGCTTGGCCGGTGGTCTGTGAACCGTTTGTGCAGTGGGTGCTGGAAGACAAGTTCGTCAATGGTCGTCCGGCCTGGGAAAAGGTCGGCGTGCAGTTCACTGACGACGTCACGCCCTACGAAGAGATGAAAATCAAACTGCTCAACGGCAGTCACCTCGCACTCACTTATCTGGGTTTTTTGAAGGGTTACCGCTTCGTTCACGAAACCATGAACGACCCGCTGTTCGTGCGCTACATGCGTGCCTACATGGACCTGGACGTGACCCCGCAACTCTCACCCGTGCCGGGGATTGACCTGACCGAGTACAAAAACACCCTGGAGGCGCGCTTCTCCAACCAGGCGATTGCCGATCAGCTGGAGCGCGTGTGTTCGGACGGTTCGTCGAAGTTTCCGAAGTTCACGGTGCCGACGATCAATCGATTGATTGCTGATGGACGAGAGACGACGCGTGCGGCATTGGTGGTGGCCGCTTGGGCGTTGTACTTGAAGGGCGTGGACGAGAATGGCGATACCTACAGCATTCCTGATCCGCGTGCGGCGTTTTGTCAGGCGCTGGTGGCGGATGATGCGTTGATCACGCAGCGGTTGCTGGCGGTTGAGGAGATTTTTGGTACGGCGATCCCGCATTCGCCCGAGTTTGTGGCGGCGTTTGAGTGGTGCTGTAACAGCTTGCGGGGTGTAGGGGTGACAAAAACCCTTGAGCGGGTATTGGCGTAATTCCTGAGGCGAAGCTGCTATCGCCATCGCGGGCAAGCCCGCTCCCACAGGGATCAATGTCGTTCACAAATCTATGTTCCACCGCTGACCACTGTGGGAG
>NZ_JBBWCB010000146.1:0-13092 GCF_039888995.1 Pseudomonas rossensis
CGTGATGGCCGGTTTTTTTCGCACCGAGCAAGCTCGGTTAGTCGTAATATCCAACAGTCTTCTTCAAGTGATCCGAGTATTCGTAGATATCGTCTATCGAGTTAATTGCGTGCCGGGTTTCATTTTTCTCTTCGTCAAATATGCCGATGTATTTTTGTGAACGATTGAAGTGCAGACGGCAGATCGGTTTGCGGTTGTTGTCGTCGAGCAGAATGCCGAAGTAACTCTGGGTGTCGCGCTGAACAATCCGCTTCGCATCGACAACAGACCGAACGACGGCACGGACGATGTGATACCCCTCCAGTTCTTCCAGCGTTGTCAGAACCTTGTCCTCTGACTCGTCTCGCAAATCCGGCTGCTCAGCACTGCTGGAAGAAACCGACAAAGAGGCTAACGCGGGTTGAATAGCACCGCTCATGGCCGACTTAAGCCTATCGTTGATTTGGTCGTTGAGAAACTGCACCACGGCCTTTCTCGTTAGCTCATGGAACTGCTCACGGACGTGCTGATAAATGGCATGACAAACGCGTTCTTGGTCGCTTCTTCCGTCTTAATGGCAGCGCCTTGCAAACGAACTTTGGCGGCTAAGCTTGCTAACTTTTCGAAGAATTCCATGAGTGGCCTCTTATCTGGTTCGATCCGTGTGTTTGCATGCTGGCAAATTGATTGCCTTTGATACTAGACACAAACCGGCACAAAGAAAGAATCCAGCCAAGAATTGAGAACGCTCTAGATTTCTTCTACCCAGCCCTGGCTCAATCCGTCTTTGACATCACCAAGATCGCAGCCTTCGGCAGCTCCTACGCCAACCATATTCCAATGTAGAAGGTACCAGGCTCAGATAACCGTTTTTTCAGTGGGCATAGGTAAGTAATTAGAATTTCCAACTCGCCGTCGCTGTCTGAAAATCAGGCGCATCCCTATAAGGAACACGGCTATGAAATTCGCAAAAGTCGCTCAGAAACTTGCCCTGTGGGCGGGCAGCCCAAAGACGTTCATGGGGGCGATCATTCTGATTTTTCTATGGGGTCTGAGTGGGCCGATTTTTCATTTCGACGACACCTGGCAGCTGATCATCAATACCTCGACCACCATCATCACCTTCCTGATGGTGTTCCTGATCCAGAACACCCAGAACCGCGACACGGACATTTTGCATTTGAAGATCGATGAGTTGCTGCGGGTGACGAAGGATGCGCAGAACGCGATGCTGGGGCTCGAAGCGCTGGACCTCAAGCAGTTGGAAGCGCTGAGAAAGCAGTATCGGCAACTTGGCGAGGGCGAAACGATTTCCCTGGACGGCACCGTCATCCAGGAAAAAGGTAAGCAGGATTTGAATGAGTGCTGATCGGACATCGCGGGTGGCCCGAGGTCACCCGCGTACTTCGTGGGTTAGCGACTGGCTTGCAGCGCCTTGGCCATTTCCAGGTGGTTCTGCAGTTTGGGCAACGTTTCTTCGGCGAAGGCTTTGATTTCAGGCACGTCGGTGGTTTGCGCTGCCTGTTGAAGCTGTTCGATGGCTTCCTGGGTGGTTTTCACCTGACTGGCCGCGTAGGCCTGGTCGAAGCTCGCGCCGTCCTTCACGTCCGGCATCAAGGCTTTGGCTTTATCGACTACCTCTTCGCGCGGAGCCACCGGCAAAACCAGTTGCTTGGCGATTTTCGCCAGGTGCTGGTTGGCGGTGGTGCGGTCGTTGATGACGACGATGGTGTAGTCCTTGACCTCTTTGGATTCGGTTTTCTGGTGCGCCAGGCGGCTGGCTTCGATATCGGCCATGCCTTTGGCCGATGCATCGTTGATGAATTCGGCGGGGGACTGGGCAAAGGCACTGCTCGCGCACAGGCCCAGCAACGTGGCAAAACTGGCATTGCGTAATCGGGTGGCCATCCGGCTCATGGTCGCGCCCTCCTCGTAAAAAATTCAAACGGGAGCTTACGCTCCCGCCTCTCAATCAAAACTACCTTCACCGCTACTTCGATTTCTGGCCACCTTTGCGGCCCATGTCGGGTTTCGCAGGGTCTTTATCGACAGTCGTGGTGGTAGTTTTCCCACCTTTGCGACCGGCTTCAGGCGCCTTCGTTCGATCGTTGGCGAAGTTTCCCGAGTTCGAGTTTCTTGAGTTAGGCATGATTCTCTACCTCTTGGTGATGATCGCGGCGAGCAGGAGCCCGCATAGGATCAGAATTTCGATCACCGCAAAGGTTTAGAAAAGTTGAAATCGCCGCGACGAACGGTGGCAGATTTTTCAGGCCCCGAGGCGCTGGTGATGTTCGCGCTTGGCGGCATACATGGCCTCATCGGCATGCCTGAACAGCTGCTTTTCCTCGGTGCCGTGCTCGGGGTAATGAGCGACACCGATACTCGGGTGGATGTTCACGCTGTGCCCATCCAGACGCAAGGGTTGAGCCAGAACCTGATGGATTTTTCCCGCCACGTTGTTGGCGTCTTCCGACGCGTGGATGCTGTGCAACAACACCACAAACTCGTCACCGCCAATGCGCGCCACCGTGTCAGTTTCGCGCACGCAGCCTTTGAGCCGATTGGCGACCGCTTGCAACAGCATGTCGCCGACTGCATGGCCGTGGGTGTCGTTGACTTGCTTGAAGCGGTCGAGGTCGACGTACAGCAGGGCCATTCGGCCGGAGTCCGCCCGAGCCAGCGTCAGTGAGTCTTTGAGCCGGTCCCGGAGCAACTCTCGGTTGGGCAATTGAGTCAGTTGGTCGTACTGCGCCATCCGTTGCAGTCGGGCATGCAATTGCTTGCGCTCGATCGCTGTCGCGACCTGGGCGCAAACGTATTGCAGCAGCTCCTTGTCCTGTTCGGTGTAGCGCTCACCACCGGGCACGCTTTTAACGATCAGCGCACCGATGGTGCCGTTTTGTGAACTCAACGGCACACCCAGCCAGCAAGGTGAATGCTGGCCCGCGACCAGCGCCTCAAACCCCTCCAGGGGATTGTCCTGATCCGGGGTCAGCAGAATCGGCTGGCCACTGCGAATTACCTCGGCGCAGAGGCGTCCGGTGATCGTTCCGGGCTGCTCGGGTTGCTGCTCATGGTCGTTAACGTGATAGGGGAAATTCAGCTGCGCACAGTGTTCGTCATACAGCGCCACGGAGAAATTCAGCGCCGGCAGCCATTCACCGATGATCAAATGGATGCGTTTGAACAGCGCCAGTAAATCTTCCGCCGCGTGGGCCGCTTCGGAGATCGCATACAACGCTGCTTGCCGGGACTCGGCCTGCTTGCGCTCGGTGATGTCGCGCGCCACGGCGATACGCAATTGGTCGACCTCCGACCAGCGCGCCGACCAGAGGACGTGCACCACTCGGCCATCCTTGCGCAGGTAGCGGTTTTCGAAATTGAGCTTGGGTTCGCCGCCCATGATCTCCCGCGCGGCGTCGAGGGTGCGCTGACGATCGGCGGGATGCACCAGGTCGATCATCGGCTGACCGATCAGCTCCTCGGGGGTATAACCGAAAATACGCTCGCAGGCCGCGCTGACAAATACGAAGCGACCTTGTGTATCGACCGCACAGACGGCGTCCAGCAAGAGATCGATGTAACTCGCCGACGGCGCGGAATTTCTGGTTGCCATGGTGCAGAGCGCTTGTCCGAACAATGCAGCAATAAAAAACCATCCCTGCCCCATCAGTACAACTGACGCCTCCCTGCGATCAGCCTCACGCCTTGTTCGTCACCAGCCCCGGCAATGCATGCGCCAAGGCGTTGATGGCGAATCCGATAAACATCAGCCCACACAGCCGGGTGATCAACAGCTCATGGCGCTGGTACAACATGCGCACCTGCCGCGCACCGACAATGCCAATGAGGATAGCGTAGGCCATGAGGCCACCGACGAAGCTCAGGACAATCAGCCACGGCAGCATCGACCAGTGCAGCAATTCGACACGGCTGGACAGCAGCGCCGTAAAAGTCGCTACCGCCACCGGGTAAGCCTTCGGATTGGTCAGGCCAAACAGAATGCCGTGCCAGAACGGCTGCCGCGCAGGGCCCTGTGGTGCTTCAACACTGCTGCGACGGGCACGAACCGCACGCAGACCGAGCCAGAACAGATACAGCCCGCTGAACACGCCCAGCACATCGAACGCGGTACTGCCGATTTCCCGTGCACCGACAATCGCGATCAGCGCGGTGCTGCACCAGACCACATCCCCCAGCAAATGCCCGCAGAGAAACCCCGCCCCGGCCCTCCGACCACGCGCCGCACCGATGCCGAACACCGCCAACACACCCGGCCCCGGCGTGATGCCGTAGATAAAGCCCGAGGCGAGAACAGCCATTAGCAGCGATGGGGTCATTGGAAGTCCTGTTGAGCCGGGGTGAATGCACGCAAGTCTATCTCAGGTTCCCGGAACCCGACTTACAGATCGTCGAAGAACTTCATTCCCGCATAGGGCCGCTCACGACAGGCTGCCAGCCGTGATGCCAGGTCACCGACATGGGCTTCAAGCTTGTGGCCGTCCGGGTCGAGGAAATAGAAGGACGCGCCTTCACTGCGGTTGTCGCGCCACTCCTGCACGCTGGCGGATTGCAGGCGCTCGACGAACAACGGGAAATCCGATGCGCTGATGCCGAAGGCGTAATGGGTGTAGTCGGCGGCGGGTTCGGATTTGCGCAGCGGATCGAGGGAAAGGCATAGCCACAGGCCCGGTAATGAGAGATAGGCACCGGTGTCCCAGATAGCTTCGAGGCGCAGTTGCAGCAGATCTTGATAAAACGCCACGCTGCGGTTGACGTCGGTGACGGCGAGGGTCAGGTGGTTGAGGCCAGTGAGCAATTTTTTTACCTCAATCGTTAATTGATGAGCCAGTGGTTTGGTCGCCGCGCACTATCCCCTCCTCAATCCGCCCATTCAACCAGTTCAACGCCTGATCCCCGCCCCGCCGCTTGTGCCAAACCAACACAAATGTAAACGACGGAATGTGAAACGGCGGCGGGACCACGATCAACGACTGTTCATCGATATTGAGCAACCCTCGGGACGCAACGGTAAGAATCAGATCAGTGCCGCTGATGAACTCCGGAGCGACGCTCCAGTGCGGCAGGCTGATCGCCACGCGACGGCGTTCACGCAGGGCGGTCAGGGCCCGTTCGATTTCCGGGGTGCCGCTGCCGCGCATTTCCAGCAGGACGTGGGGGCGGGCGAGGTAGGTCGGCAGGTCGAGCACGCCATCGGCAGGCAGGCTGTTGCGGTCGACCAGACAGGCGTAGTGCTCTTCGAACAGCGGGCTGCTGCGCAACTCGTTCGGCAACTCTGGAAAGACGCCTGCCGCCACGTCGATGTCGCCGTTGAGCACACCCTCGAGCATGCCTTCGCGGCTGGCATGGCTGATTTGCAGATCGATGCCCGGCGCTTCCCGGCGCAAGGTCCGTATCAACCCCGGCAGGACGATTGCAGCGCCATAGTCAGACATCGCCAGTCGAAACGTGCGCTTGGCAGTGGCCGGATCGAAGGTATTCGGTGCCAGCAGCGATTGCACCTGAGCCAGGGCGTCGGCCAAAGGTGCCATCAACTCCAGGGCTCGCGGGGTTGGCACGAGGCCGGCGCCCGCCCGCACTAGCAAAGGATCGCCGAGCAGATCACGCAACCGCGCCAAGGCATGACTGACGGCCGGCTGACTCAGGTGCAAGCGCTCGGCGGCACGGGTCACGTGTTGCTCGCTGAGCAAGGTGTCGAGGATCACCAACAAATTGAGGTCGACGCGCCGAAGATCATTCATCTGATGCATGTTCTGGATAGCGATTTGGAATTTAAATCTGCGCGACGAATACTCTAGAGTCCAGCAAAACCTGTTGGAGAATTATCATGAGTACGTTGCATTGGACCGGGCTCTTGCTGCTGGCCGTGATCGCCGGGGCGGTGGTGCCTTTTCAAAGCGCGATCAACGCCAACCTCGGGCGCGGTTTGGGCCATCCGTTGTGGGCCACCCTCGCGTCGTTGCTGGTGAGTATTGTGGTGTTATTGCCGGTTATGTTGGCGCTGCGGTTGCCGTTGCCGTCGCTGGCGTTCATCAGCAAGGCGCCGCTGTGGATGTGGACCGGTGGCGCGTTTGGGGTGTGCTTTATTTCATTGGCGCTGATGTTGCTGCCCAAACTCGGGGCATCGGGGTTTATGGCGTTGGCGCTGGCCGGGCAAGTGGTTGCGTCGCTGGCGCTGGATCACTTCGGAATGTTTGGATTGGTCGAGCGGCAGATGACCGTGTCGCGGGGGGTTGGCGCTTTGATGCTAGTGGCGGGAGTGGTGTTGATTCAGTTCAGCGCTACACCGGCCAAAGCGGTGATTGCAGCCTCTTGAAAATCAAAAGATCGCAGCCTCCGGCAGCTCCTACAGGGATGCGTGGTCCCAGGTAGGAGCTGCCGAAGGCTGCGATCTTTTAAAACTTGTCGAGCGTGCGCAGCTTCTGCGGCAACCCCCACAGCAGCAGCGCAACGGCGATCAGCGCGCAAACTCCGATGACGTATAGCGCCGGCGTGGTGCTGCCCGTCAGGTCTTTAATCCGCCCCACCATCACCGGGCTGACGATGCCGCCGAACTGGCCGAGGGTGTTGATTACTGCGATCCCGCCCGCAGCCCCTGCGCCAGCACCGGCCAGCAGTTTTGGCGGCAGGGTCCAGAAGCTCGGGATGGAGGCGATGATCCCGGCACCGAGCAAGCCCAGCGCGGCAATCAGGAAGGTCGTGTGGTTAGCGAAGATCCCCGCACAGAAAAACCCTACCGCGCCCACCGCAACCAGACCTGCGACAAACTTGCGCCGCTCGCCAGTCGAGTCGGACAACCGCCCGATCACCACCATGCTGATCGCGCCGCAGATGTAAGGGATGGCGGTCAGCAAACCGATCATCACCGGGCTCTCGGTGCCGGCGCTGCGAATCAGTTGCGGGGCCCAGAAGTTCAAGCCGTAGGACGCCACCTGAATCAGGAAGTAGATCAGCCCGAGGGTCAGGAAACCCGGAATCCGCAGTGCGGCGAGCAACGAGCCACCGCTCTTGTGCGGTTCATGGTGCGCGATACGGCTGGCCAGCAGCGTCTTCTCTGACGGTGTCAGCCAGTGAGCGTCTTCGATGCGGTCCTTGAGCAACGTCAGCACCAGCAAGCCGAGGCCAATGCAAGGC
Source organism: Pseudomonas rossensis (assembly GCF_039888995.1). NCBI lineage: Bacteria > Pseudomonadati > Pseudomonadota > Gammaproteobacteria > Pseudomonadales > Pseudomonadaceae > Pseudomonas > Pseudomonas rossensis. Next base: position 7,135 of record NZ_JBBWCB010000146.1, read on the forward strand.
ACGCCGCCCAGCAGAAACAGCCAGTGCCAGCCGCGCATATCGAGGAAGCCGTCGAGGTGTTGCAGCACCAGCCCGGAGAACGGTGCGCCGACCAGACCTGCAAATGCCGACGACAGAAACAACATCGAAGTGATGCGTCCGCGATAGTGCTGCGGGAACCACAGCGTCAGGTAATACAGGACTCCCGGCGCAAAACCGGCCTCCATCGCGCCAATCACAAAGCGCAGCGCGTAGAACTGCCATTCGCTATTGACGAAGACCATGGCCGCGGTGGCGAGTCCCCAGGACATCATGATCCGGGCGATCCAGCGCCGGGCGCCGACCTTGTACAGCATCATGTTGCTCGGCACTTCGAAGATCACGTAACCGACCACGAACAACCCGGCGCCGAGGCCGTAAGCGGTGTCGCTCAGGCTCAGGTCGGTCTGCAGCTGGAACTTGGCGAAGCTGATGTTGATGCGGTCGAAAAACGCGAACAGGTAGCAGACCATGATCAACGGCATCAGGCGCCAGGCGACTTTGCTGACCAGGGCTTTTTCTTCGTCGTGGCTAACGGACGGGCTCGCGCCCGCCTCCAGTACATTAAGGCTCATGATGGTTCTCCAGGCGGACTGCCCGTGGGTGTCCGATTGTTTTTGTTGTCTGGTTGAGAGGATCGGGTGTGAATGCTTTTACTGTGGGAGCGAGCTTGGTCCGGGCGGCGATCCGACGATGACTGAGTCATATCCGACAGAGCAATTGGCTGACCCACCGCTATCGCGAGCAAGCTCGCTCCCACAAGGTTTTGAGTTGGGTCAGGACGGCGTCGGATGCAGATCGCAATTGCGTCCGGCCTTGACCAGCTGACCGGGCACTTCGTGGCCCAGCAGCGCGGGTAATCCTCGCGATAATTGCAGCAACAGCGGCAGATCGATCCCGGTGTGAATGCCGATCTCATCGCACAGGTTAACCAGGTCTTCGGTGCAGATATTGCCCGAGGCACCCGGCGCGAACGGGCAACCGCCGAGCCCGCCCAGTGCCGCGTCGAAGCGACGGGCACCGGCCTCGTAGGCGGCCAGCACGTTGCACAGACCGAGCCCCCGAGTGTTGTGGAAATGCAGGGTCAAATCAGCGGGCGAAACTCGCTGCAAGACCCGCCGCACCAGACGATCAACCTGCCGCGGATTGGCCATGCCGGTGGTGTCGGCCAGGGTAATGCCCTGGATCCCGAGTTCCTGATAAGCCTCGACGATTTGCAGCACACGATCCTCATCGATCTTGCCCTCAAACGGGCAGCCGAAGGTGGTGGCGATGCTGGCGTTGAGTCGCACCGTCGTCCCGCGAACGTATTGCACGATCTCGCCGAACGCGGCCAATGAGGCTTCGCAACGCATGCGCATGTTGGCCAGGTTGTGGGTCTGGCTGGCGGACATCACCAGATTCAACTCGTCAGCCCTGGTCGCCAACGCCCGCTGCGCGCCTTTCAGGTTGGGGATCAACGCGACATAAATCACCCCCGGTTGCCGGGTGATGCCCTTGAACACCAGCTCACCGTCGCGCAGCGCCGGAATAGCCTTGGGGGAAACGAACGAGCCTGCTTCGATGCGGCTGAAACCGGCCAGCGACAGCTGATCGATCAAGGCAATCTTGTCGAAGGTTTCGACCCAGGTCGGCTCGATCTGCAAGCCGTCGCGAGGGGAGACTTCCTGAACAATCAGGGTCTCGGAAAAATCAGTGATCATTGCACCACCCCTGCAGCTTTCAACCGTTCGATGTCCGAATCTGTAAGGCCCAGTCCCGCGAGAATGCCGTCGGTGTGCTGGCCCAACGTAGGACCGGACCAGTTCACGCCACCGGGCGTCTCGGACATTTTCGGCACAATGCCGGGCATCTTCACCGTGGCACCGCCGGGCAGGTCGGCGTTGAGCAGCATGTCCCGCGCCTGATAGTGCGGATCGGCGACGATGTCGGCGACTGAATAGATACGCCCGGCCGGGACTTCGGCAGCTTCCAGTGCCGACAACACATCGTCGATCGACAGGCTGCTGGTCCAGTGAGTGATCGCCGCATCGAGCACGTTGCTCTTGGCGGCACGCCCGTCGTTATGGGCAAACTCCGGCGCATCGGCCAGATCACGGCGACCGATCACGTCCATCAAGCGCTTGTAGATCGGATCGCTGTTGCCGGCGATCACCACGTAGGCGCCATCGGCCGTCAGATAAGTGTTGGACGGCGCGATGCCCGGCAAGGCCCCGCCGCTGCGCTCACGAACATGGCCGAGCATGTCGTATTCCGGCACCAGGCTTTCCATGACGTTGAACACACTTTCAGCCAGCGACACATCGACGACTTGCCCACCGCCCTGCCCGGTCTTGACCCGCAGCAACGACATCAAGGCACCGATCACCGCGTGCAACGAAGCCAGGGAATCGCCGAGGCTGACGCCCACCCGGGCCGGTGGTGAACCGGGGATGCCGGTGGTGTAGCGAATTCCGCCCATGGCCTCGCCGATCGCACCGAACCCCGGACGATCACGGTACGGGCCGGTCTGGCCATAACCGGAAATACGCACCAGCGTCAGGTTAGGGTTGAGGGCGTGCAACACGTCCCAGCCCAAGCCGAGTTTCTCCAGGGCGCCGGGGCGCAGGTTTTCGATCAACACGTCGGCGCTGGTCGCCAGTTGCTTGACCAGTTCGATGCCTTTGGGGGATTTCAGATTCAGCGCCAGGGACTTCTTGTTTCGCGATTGCAGGTACCACCACAACGACGTGCCTTCGTGCAGCTTGCGCCATTTGCGCAGCGGGTCGCCCTGCCCCATGGCTTCGATCTTGATCACGTCGGCGCCGAACTCGGCGAGCATGCGTGCGGCGAACGGCGCGGCGATCAGCGTGCCGATCTCGATCACTTTGATTGCACTCAAGGGGGCAGTCATCGCGGGGTACCTCATGTTGTTCTTGGAATATGAGCCAAGGCTAGAGGACCACGGGGCCTGGAATCCAACCTTCAGTTGGCAACGAACGTTCGCGAAACGCGAACGGTCTGGAAGATTACTGCGACCTCAGGTCAGCCTTCGCGAGCAAGTCGAATCGTCGCACCGCCGCTCCCACACTCGATCTATGTCACACCGAAGATCCACTGTGGGAGCGAGCTTGCTCGCGATGAGGCCAGTCCTTCCAATCGAGAATGATCAGACCTGCCCGCGCAACTGCTCAAACAACATCCGGCTCACCGGCGACAGTGCCGCTTCATCGCGCACCACCAGTACCAACGCGCGATCCGACCAGTCATCCGTCAACGGCACCGCGTGCAAGCCCAGCGCCCGGCCAAACAGCTCATAGGCTTTTTGCGGCAGGATGCCGATGCCCATGTTGGCCTGGACCATCCGGCACATGGCATCGAAACCCGGTACATGAATCCGTAGCTGCAGCACTTTGCCGGCCTGGCGCGCGGCCGCGTGGGTTCGCATATTGATCGAACTGGCGGAGTGCAGACCGACGTAATCGCTGTCCAGCGTATCGGCGAAAGCCAGGTTGGAACGACTCGCCAACGGATGATCGGGCAGCATCAACACCACCAGTTTGTCCTGTCGATAAAGCACGCTGTGCAGGCCTTTGACGTCGCTGTCACTGGAGCAGATCCCAAGGTCTGCCACGCCATCCAGCACACCCTGAATCACCCCGCTGCTGGGGCGCTCTTCGAGGTCGGTCTTGACCTGAGGGTGACGCTCGGAAAAGTCTCGCAAGTCTTCGGGCAGAAACTGAATGATCGCCGACAGGTTGGCGAGCATCCGCACATAGCCGCGGATACCGTGGCTGTGTTCGCCCAGTTCGAGCCCCATTTTCTCGACGTTGAACAGCATCTGCCGGGCATGGTGCAACAAGGTTTCACCGGCCGGCGTCAGGGTCATGCCCTTGGCCTGGCGCACGAACAGACTAATGCCCAGCGCTTCTTCCAACTCCATCAGCCGCTTGCTGGCCGCCGACACGGCGATGGCTTCACGCGCGGCGGCACGGGTCAGCGTGCCCTCCTCATGAACGGCGACAAACAGCTGGAGAGTGATCAGGTCGAGGCGGCGGATCAGGCTTTTTTGCAGCATGGAGGGCTCGATGACTTCTGTTCGACTGAGTCGGCAGGATAGCCCGGTTTCTACGCGACTCGGCAAAGCAAATTGCCCACAACATCACGAGGTATCGCCCTACACATAAATCTCTTGTAACACTCAGCCGTACCGGAAACAGCCGATTCAAAGCCTCCGCCGCGCTCTGTAAAGTCTGGAAACACACACGAACTGCAACACACCCATGGATCGTTTCACTCAAGGAAAGTCATTTTCATATAAACCAGACAGCACGGGCGGCAAACCGCTACACCAACTACCGCAAAGTCATCGCGTTGGCCGATCACGATTGGGAGAGCGCTGAAGCCGGGAAAATTTCGGGGCTTAACGTCGAAATCAAAAGTGCCAACCGGATGCTCGATCAGCACGGGCGCGCGTTTCATCATTTCTGCACGACGTCGTACCTGGGCCTGGATCACCATCCCGACATTCTCGACGGCGCCATGAATACACTGTGGGAAACCGGCACCCTGCGCGTCGCCAACTCAAAGAACCGCTGCAAGCTGGCAATTCTGGAACAGTACGAAACCGAACTGTCCGAGTTGTTCGGCGCCAGTTGCCTGAGCACCTTGTCGTGCAGTGCGGCGAGTGCCGGAATCCTGCCGTTGCTGGCCAGCGGCGTGTTCACGGAAAACCGCCCTCCCGTGATGGTCTTCGACCGGTTGGCGCACTACTCGATGAATCACCTCAAAGCCGCCTGCGCCGATGAAACCACGGTCGTGACCTGCCCTCATAACGACATGGATTTTCTCGAGAAGCAGTGTCAGCAACACCGCACCGTCGCGTATGTCGCCGACGGCGCCTACAGCATGGGCGGGGTCGCGGACATGGACAGTCTTTTGTATCTCAAGGACCGCTATGGGTTGTTTCTCTATCTGGACGATTCCCACGCGCTGTCCGCCGTCGGAACATTCGGCGCAGGCCTCGTGCGCCCCAGGTTGCATGCCCTGGAGGATGACTGCCTGATCGTCGCCTCGCTGGCCAAGTCGTTTGGCGCCAGCGGTGGTCTGGTGATGCTGGGCAATGAATGGCAAAAGAAGCTCATTGCGCGTTACGGCGGCCCCAGCAATTGGTCGCAAAGCTTGAACAGTGCAGCCATTGGCGCGGGCAGAGCGTCCATCCAGCTTCATCGCACGCCGGAATTTGCCGCGTTACAGGAAAAACTTCAGGTTAATATCCGGCTGTTCGACAGCCTCATCCGCACCGATCAACACAACAGCAACATGGCCATTCGATTGGTCAACTGCGGCGAAGCAGCGCTGGCCAACAGCATCGCCATGGAACTTGCCAATCACGGTTTCTTCACCTCGGCCGTCTTTTTTCCGGTGGTCGCACAAGGCAAGGCAGCCATCAGAATCACCCTGCGCGCCGACATGGAGCCCACGCTGATCCGCCACTTTTGTGAACTCATCACCGAGCTTTTACGCATTCGAGGCCGGGACATCGGCTGTTGAACTGAAACCAGGGAAGATTCAATGAAGAGCAGCACCACCCTCCTTGTCACCTGCTGCACGGTTTTCCTCGCCCAATTGGGCATGAGCATCTACCTGCCGGCGCTGCCGGACATGGCCCGGGATCTGTCCGCCGACGCCTCGCAGGTTTCCTGGGGGCTGGCGGTGTATCTGATCGGCATGGCGCTGCCGATGTTGTTCTGGGGCAGCCTTGGCCAGCGCATCGGCCGCAAACCGGTGCTGCTCGCCGCGCTGGGCATCTACGGGTTGGGCAATCTGGCGCTGCCCCTGGGCCAGACGCTTGAATCGTTCCTGGCGTTTCGACTGGTTCAGGGCATTGGCGCCAGCGGCATTTCGGTCATGGCCAGGGTGCTGATCCGCGACAGTTTCCGCGGCGACCTGCTGGCCAAG
>NZ_JBBWCB010000147.1:0-13061 GCF_039888995.1 Pseudomonas rossensis
GGCATCGCGCATGCGGTTGAGTGGCGCCAGCCCCTGGCCGATCCCCAGCCAGAGCAGGCACAGGCAACCGAGCAAGGCCACGCCCACCGGCACCGAAGCGGCCAGCAGGATCGACATGTTCAGCGCCTCACGCTCGATCTGCCGGTCGGCGGTGGTGATGCGCACGTCGCCACGGGCCAGGGTGAAACTGCGCCACGGTGCGCCGTCGATCATCTGGTCGTGAAAGCCCATTTTCTCGGCTTCCAGGGTTTGTTGCGGATCGGTGTGACTGCGGGCGAGGATTTCGCCCCGCAACGAACTGACCTGACAGGCCATGCCGCCGGGGATGTTCAGTTGTTCAGCGCTGAAATGGGTGCCCTCACCCTTGCTCGGCAACGCCGGCAATTGCTCCATCAGACCGGCGACCATCCGTGCCGAGGCCACCAGCCGCTGGTCGAGGGAAAACATCATTTGGTTGCGCAGGTCGCTGAGCATCCAGGCCGCCGCCAGGGCCCAGATCAGCGCAAAAGCGGCGCCGAGTGTCAGGCTCAGGCGCAAACGCAGGCTCATCACTTTTTCAATTCCTCTGCGCCATCGGCCGGCCCCAGGCGATAGCCCAGGCCGCGCACCGTCTCGACAATGCCATTGCCGAGTTTGCGCCGCAGGTGATGGATATGCACGTTGAGGGCATTGCTTTCCAGCTCATCGTTAAAACCATAAACGCTGTCTTTCAGTTGCTCGGTCGACAGCACCCGGCCCCGGTTATGCAGCAAGGCCTGCAACAGCGACTGCTCACGACGGGAAAGGTCCACCGGCTGGCCGCCAAGCATGGTTTCACGACTGCTTGGGTCGTAAGTCAGGCGACCGTGCTCGATCAGGTTGACGCTGCGCCCCGCCACCCGTCGCAACAGGGTATGCAGGCGCGCGGCGAGTTCGCGCAGGTCGAACGGTTTGAGCAAGTAATCGTCGGCGCCGGCTTGCAAGCCGTCGACGCGGTCGGTGACTGAATCCCGGGCGGTGAGGATCAACACCGGGATTTCCAGACCGCTGTGTCGCAACTGCTGTAGCAGCTTCAAACCGTCTTCATCGGGCAGACCGAGGTCGAGCACCATCACATCGAACTCGGCGACCTTGAGCATCGCCCGGGCAGACGACGCGGTGGCGACATGTTCTACCGTCAGGCCCTGAGCGGTGAGGCCGGCGACAATGCCGCTGGCGATCAACTCGTCGTCTTCGCAAACCAGTACGTGCATGGTGAGACCTGTTGAAAAAAGGTGATTAGGCCGGTGGCCGATTAAGCGGACATTATGCCGCAAACGCCAATGCCACAAGGCCACCGCGGTTAATCATCGGTTAATCGACGCCGCCCATTGTGCACTTCACTTGCACAGGGACAAGGCTTACCCATGCGTCGACTGTTTCTATTCTTTGTTCTCCTGATCTCGGGTCTGGCCCAGGCAGGGACTGATCCGTTCGCGACCAAACCCGACTTTCTACCCGTCGGCAAGGCGTTCATCTTCACCTCCGAACGCCTTGATTCCGGTGAAACCCAGCTCTATTGGCAGATCGCCGACGGTTATTACCTCTACCAGCAACGCCTGAAATTCGATGGCTTGCCCGCGGAACACATGCCTGTATTGCCTGACGGCGAAGCGCACAGCGATGATTTCTTTGGCGAACAGCAGGTCTATCGCCAAGGCCTGGAACTGAAGATCCCGGCTGGTGCCACGGGGCAAATCAAAGTGGGCTTCCAGGGCTGTGCCGATGCCGGCTTGTGTTATCCGCCGCAAACTCAGGTCGTGGATCTGGGCGGCAAATCGACTACCGCTGCAACAAACGAAGCGCCGGATCAAGCCTTGGCCAGCGGCCTGCAACAACGGGCGCTGGGCTGGAGCTTGTTGGTGTTCTTCGGTCTGGGGCTGTTGCTGGCCTTCACGCCTTGCTCGCTGCCGATGCTGCCGATTCTGGGCGGTTTGATTGTCGGCAGTGGCGCCACGCCCAAGCGCGGTTTCGCCTTGGCCACCAGCTATGTCGTGAGCATGGCGCTGGTGTATGCGGCGATGGGCGTTCTGGCCGCGCTGCTGGGGGCGAATCTGCAGGCGTTGTTGCAGAACCCTTGGTTGCTGGGCAGTTTCGCGGCTGTGTTTGTGTTGCTGGCGTTGCCGATGTTCGGCTTCTTCGAGTTGCAACTGCCGGTGGCCGTGCGTGATCGATTGGAAAATGTCTCGCGCAATCAGCGCGGCGGCAGCCTGTTCGGCGCCGGTGTGTTGGGTGCCTTGTCCGGTTTGCTGGTGGGCCCGTGCATGACCGCCCCGCTGGCGGGCGCCTTGCTCTACATCGCTCAAAGCGGCAATGCACTGCATGGCGGGCTGATTCTGTTCGCCATGGGCATCGGCATCGGCGTACCGCTGCTGCTGTTGGTCACCGTCGGCAATCGCTTCCTGCCCAAACCTGGCGCCTGGATGAACCTGCTCAAGGGCGTGTTCGGCTTCCTGTTCCTCGCTACCGCGTTGCTGATGCTGCGTCCGGTGCTGGATGAATCAATGTGGATTGGTTTGTGCGGTGCGTTACTGTTGATTGCCGCGTACAGCGCCTGGAAACAGTCGGAAGGTTTCGGTCGCGTAGCCCATGTGTTCGGCGCCAGCTCACTATTGCTGGGTGTGTGGGGCAGCCTGCTGATGATCGGTGCCGCTGGCGGCGGCGACGACCTGTTGAAGCCATTGCAGGTCTACAGCGCTTCAAATTCGAGCAGCACCGCAAACCCGGTTGGCCACGACGCATTCACCACGATCAAGGACCCGGCAGCTCTGCAACGGGAGCTCGACGCGGCACAGGCTCAGGGCCAATGGGTGCTGCTGGACTACTACGCTGACTGGTGCGTGTCGTGCAAGGTCATGGAAAAACAGGTGTTCGGCAAAGCCCACGTACTGGAAGCCTTGAGCGATGTGCGCTTGCTACGGCTGGACGTCACCGCCGACAATGCCGCGAGCCGCGAACTGCTCGGCCGTTATAAAGTGCCGGGGCCACCGAGCCTGCTGTGGATCGGCGCCGACGGCATCGAGCGTCGCAGCCAGCGCATCACCGGTGAGGTCGATGCCGGCACCTTCCTGCAACGCTGGACCACTACCCGAGACGCCCGTTAATGCTGACCTTTACCCTCGGCACTTTTGCCATCGCGCTTAATCACCTGCTGCTGATCAGTGCCCTGGCGCTGGCGACATTCATCGGCTGGCGGGTGGCCAAGCGTGACGGCGAGAACCCGGAGTCGGTGCTGTTCAGCCTGTTCCTGCTGGGCATGCTGGCCGCCCGGATCAGCTTCGTGATCGCCTACTGGGCGCAGTACCGCAACGATCCGTGGCAGATCATCGACCTGCGCGACGGCGGTTTCCTCGCCTGGCCGGGTGTGATCGTGCTGCTGCTTGCCGCGTTGTATCGAGGCTGGCGTCGCCCGGGCTTGCGCCGGCCGTTGGGCTTTGGCGTGGCCAGCGGCCTGGCGTTCTGGCTGCTGGCGACCTTCTCCCTGACCATCTACGAACAAGGCACGCGCCTGCCGGAAATTACCCTGCGCAATGCCGCCGGTGAAACCGTGCAACTGGCGGACTACAAGGGCGGCCCGTTGGTGATCAATCTCTGGGCCACCTGGTGTCCGCCATGCCGCAGGGAAATGCCGGTGCTGGAAAACGCCCAGCAACACCGCCCGGACCTGACGTTCCTGTTCGTCAACCAGGCTGAAAGCATGCAAAGCGTCAGTACTTTTCTGGAAACCCAGGGCCTGAGCTTGTCCAACGTACTTTTTGACGGCAGTGGCCGATTGGGCCAGGCCGTCGGTTCCATGGCGTTGCCGACTACGCTGTTCTATAGTCCCGACGGTCGCCTGCTGGGCAGCCATCTGGGTGAGCTGTCGGAAGCCAGCCTGGCCCGCGCCCTGGAAAACTTCGACACCCCGAATCCTGCCGTACCGGCCACCTCTTCAAGGAAATTGCCATGCCCCGCCTCCGCCACCTGCTGACATTGACCCTGGGCGCCGCCCTGCTGCATCTACCGTCGGTGCAGGCCGCCGAAGAATTGCCCGAAGCGATCAAGAAAATCGAAGCCAAGGGCGCAAAAATCGTCGGCCAATTCGACGCTCCCGACGGCTTGCGCGGTTATGCGGCGCAGTACCAGAACCGTGGCATGGCGCTGTACCTGACCCCGGATGGCAAGCACGTACTGCTCGGCAATCTGTACGACGCCGACGGCAACGACCTGACCAGCGCGCCGTTGCAGAAGCTGGTTTACGCACCAATGGCCAAGGAAGTCTGGGGCAAGATGGAAGCCAGCAACTGGATCGGCGACGGGAAGAAAGATGCACCGCGGATCGTGTACCTGTTCAGCGATCCGAACTGCCCTTATTGCAACGTGTTCTGGGAACAGGCGCGGCCATGGGTCAAGGCTGGCAAGGTGCAGCTGCGGCACATCATGGTCGGCATCATTCGCGAAGACAGTCCGGGGAAATCGGCTGCGCTGCTGGCCGCCAAGGATCCGCAGAAAGCGCTGGAAGACCATGAGAAGTCAGGCAAGAAAAGCTCGCTAAAACCCCTGAAAAACGTGCCCCCGGCGATTCAGGCGAAGCTGGCGGCCAACATGCAGTTGATGGAAGACCTGGAGCTACAGGCCACCCCGGCGATTTTCTACATGGACGACAAGGGCGAGCTGCAACAACAGCAAGGCGCGCCGTCGCCGGACAAGTTGGTGCAAATTCTCGGGCCTAAGTGACCCCTCCGGCCCCATCGCGAGCAGGTCGAATCGTCGCACCGTCGCACCGTCGCACCGTCGCACCCACATTGGAATGCATTCCCCTGTGGGAGCGAGCTTGCTCGCGATGGCGTCAGTAAGATCGACTAAGTTATGTCAGCCACAAACTTCAGCAGTGCTTCGGTGACGAACTGCGGATTCTCCAGATTGGAGATATGCCCCGCCTCCGGCACCAGCACAGATGGGCAACCGATCAACTCGGCCATCTCCCTCGTCTCGGATGGCGGCCGCGGTTTGTCCTGATCGCCACACATCAACAGCGTGGTGTCAGGATTCAACTCGCCCAGACGCGGCAACAGATCATCCCGCCCAAACGTAATCCGCCCCATCGGCACGATGCTCTCGCGCAGACGCTCCGGCGGCAGTGCGGCCAGTTTGGCGCGGAAATCCTGATACAGCGCCGACTGCGGATCGATGCCTGGGCGGAAGAAGATCGGCACGACGATGTCGAGCAACTGCGGTGCGATCATGCCGGTGTCTTCGATCTGTTTGAACAGCGAGAAATAGTATTGGCGAGTCGGTTCCGGCTCGACGCCGACGTAGGTGTCCATCAGTACCAGACCGTTGATCCGCTGCGGCGCCGACAGCGCCAGACGCACGCCCCACATGCCACCGACCGAGAGACCGACCAGCGTGACACGGTCGATGTCCAGATGATCGAGCAGCGCCAGTGCCTGGCGCGCTACGTCATCCAGCGACCTTGTGCACTCGGGCATCCGCCCGGATTCACCATGGCCCCACAGGTCCAGAGCAATTACCCGGTATTGCTGCGACAGAGCGGCAATCTGCGGTGCCCACATGGCCTGGTCCCACAGATAACTGCCGGCCAGCAGAACGGCAGGGCCGGTGCCTTGATCAGTGTAGTGAAGGGGTTGTCCATCAACCGTAACGAAGGGCATTGACTGTCTCCTCTGGCAAAAAATGGAGCAGGCAGACTGTGCCGGAGTCGCTCCACAGTCAACCTGCCAAAGATCAAAAGATCGCAGGCTTCGCCAGCTCCTACAGGGGTCTAAGTACACCCGTAGGAGCTGCCGCAGGCTGCGATCTTTTGACTTTAAAGCCCTTCCAACTCCGCCATCAGGTCATTGAGGCGATCCACCTTCTCCTCGGTGATGTCGCTCGCCGCCAATCCGTCGATGTATTCGGCCAACTCCGCCACCGTGCTGCATTCAAACATCGCCCGCAACGGCACATCACGTTGCAGGGCTTTCTGCACCCGCGAAGCGATCTGCGTCGCCAGCAATGAATGCCCGCCCAGCTCGAAGAAGTTGTCGCGAATACCAACCTTCTCGACCTTCAGCACCTCGGCCCAGATATCCGCCAGCGTTTGCTCCAGTTCATTGCGCGGCGCCTGGTAGTCCTGGCTCTGCAACTGGCCGATCTCCAGCACTGGCAGCGCCTTGCGATCAAGCTTGCCGTTGGCGTTGAGCGGCATGCGATCCAGCCATAGCCAGTGCAACGGCACCATGTATTCCGGCAGTTCAGCGCGCAGACGTTGCTTGATGCGTTCCAGTCGCTCCGTTGAATTGATCAAAGAATCAGCCGCTACCAAATAGCCGACCAGATGTTTGCCGTTGACGCCTTCCTGTACGCCGACCGCCGCTTCGCGCACTTGCGGTTGCTCATGCAGACGCGCTTCGATTTCACCCAGTTCGATGCGGTAGCCGCGGATCTTCACTTGATGGTCGATCCGCCCGACGTATTCCAGCACGCCGTCACTGCGACGACGGGCCAGATCACCGGTGCGATACAGACGATCCCCCGGCGCGCCAAATGGGTCAGGCACAAACACTTGAGCCGTGCGCAACGGATCACTGACGTAGCCACGGCCGACACCGGTACCCGCGACGCACAACTCACCCACTGCACCCAACGGCACCAGTTCCAGCGCGCCATCAAGCAGGTACAAGCGATTGTTGTCAGTCGGCGTACCGATCGGCAGGTAGCTGCCGCGCGTCGACGCCATGTCGACGCGGAAGAACGCCACGTCGTCCGAGCACTCCGCCGGACCGTAAGCATTCACCAGCCCGATCTCCGGGTAGCGCAGCAGCCATTGGTGCGCCAGCTCCGGCGGCATTGCCTCACCGGTCGGCAGCATCCAGCGCAGACCGTCCAGGCTCATGCGTTCCTGGGCGAGCATGCCCTGAATCAGCGACGGCACGCTTTCCAGCACGGTAATGCCCTGGGTCGACACATGCGCCAGCAACCCTTGCGGATCATGGGCGATGGTGTTCGGCACGATGTCCACCCGAGCGCCGAACAGCGGTGCGGCGAGGAACTGCCAGACCGAAATATCGAAACTTTGCGAGGCGGTCTGGGCGATCACATCGGCATCGCTCAGGTTCAGGTACGGCACCTTGCTCAACTGGTTGTTGAGCATGCCGCGCTGTTCGACCATCACGCCTTTCGGCAGGCCCGTTGAGCCCGAGGTGTAGATCACGTAGGCGAGGTTGTCCGGGCCGCTGTAGATGCCCGGATTCGCAACCGAAACATCGCTCGCCTGCACCTCTTCCCAGACCAACAACGTGGGCCGGTTGGCGCAACCGAACTCATCCAGCAGCGCCAGCGCTTGCTCGCGGCAGGCCTGAGAACACACCAGCAACGGCGTGCGGCTCAGGTCGATGATCCGGCTCAGTCGCTGACTCGGCAGGCCCGGGTCCAGTGGCAAGTAACCGGCGCCCGCCTTGAAGCTGCCGATGATCATGCCCAGCAGATCGAGGTTACGTTCAGCCAGCAACGCAACCGGTTGATCCAGCCTCACACCAGCGGCGATCAAGGCGTGACCTAGACGGTTACTGCGCTCATTCAGCTCAAGGTAGCTGTGCTGCTGACCCAGGCAACTGGCAGCCATCCGCTGAGGATGCTGAGCAACCTGAGCCTCGAACAGTTCGACGTAACTCTGCTCCAGCGGGTACTCGTGTTCGTTCTGGTTGCACCCGTGGATCAGGAAGTCTTGCTCTTCAAAGCCCAGCAACGGCAGATCGGCCATGTCGCCGTGGAATCCTTCGACCAGCGCCAGCAGCAATCGCTTGAACTCGCCGAGCATGCGCTCGACGGTCGACTCATCGAAATAACGCTGGTCGTAAGACAGGTGCAAGCCCAGGTCATCGCCCGGATAGCAGACCGCCGTCAGCGGGAAGTTGGTGTGGGTGCGGCCCGAATCCGAGGTCGCGTTGAGGCTCTGCGCACGGTCCAGCACCGAGACTTCCACCGGGGCGTTTTCGAACACGAACAGGCTGTCGAACAACGGCTGGCCCTTGGGCAGTTCGCTGTTTTCCTGAATGCTCACCAGCGGCAGGTATTCGTATTCGCGCAGTTGCATGTTGCTGTCGAGCAAACCGCTCAACCATTGACGAACACTGCAACGCTGATCGTCTTCCGGCATTTTCACCCGCAGCGCGATGCTGTTGATGAACAGCCCGACCGTGCGCTGCATCTGCGGCATGTCCACCGGACGCCCGGCCACTGTGACACCAAACAGCACGTCACGATCACCGCTCAAACGGCGCAGCGCCAGCGCCCACGCCGCTTGGGCAAAGGTGTTGATGGTCAGCTGATGGGCCTGAGCCAGTTCACGCAATTGCGCACCGTCACGGGCATCCAGCCGTGTGTAGCGGTCGCCGACGATCATGCCGCCGCTTTCGCCGGCATGTTCACGCAGGAACGGTCGATCGCTCGGAATCGGCGTGGTCCGTTCGAAACCTTGCAGGTTGGTTTTCCACCACTGCCGCGCCTCGGCCAGGCTCTGGCGTTGCAGCCAGCCAATGTAGTCGCGATAACGCGACACAAGCCCAAGCTGCGCGTCCCGACCTTCGCCCAGTGCGGTGTAGATCTCGAAGAAATCGTTCATCAGCAGCGAACGGCACCAGGCATCGATGAGGATGTGGTGGTTGCTCATCATGAACCAGTAGCGCGCCGCGCCGACCTTGATCAGGCGCAGATGGAACGGTGCCTGATTGAGCAGATCGAACCCGGCCTCGCGCTCGCTTTTAAGCAGCGCCTGCAACTTCGGCTCCTGCTCGACTTCGGCGATTGCGCTCCAGTCCAGGTACTCGATTGGCGTGCTGCCCGGCTTGTGGATAACTTGCAGCATGTCTTCGCCCACGTTCCAGCAGAACGACGCGCGCAGGGCTTCGTGGCGGGCGATCACCGCTTGCCAGGCCTGGGCGAAACGCTGCGGGTCGAGCTCGCTGTTGATGCGGTAGCGATCCTGCATGTAGTAGAGGCCGGTGCCCGGTTCCAGCAAGGTGTGCAGCAGCATGCCTTCCTGCATCGGGGTCAGCGGGTAGACGTCTTCGATGGCGGCGGCCGGGATGGGCAGCGCGTCGAGTTGAGGCTGGGTCAGTTTCGCCAACGGGAAGTCCGACGGCGTCAGGCCTCCCGCATCGTCGCGCAGGCAATGCTCGATCAGGCTCTGCAATTCGCCGAGGTAAGCGTCTGCCAGCTCAGTGATGGTCCGCAGATCGTGGCGTTCGGCGCTGAAGGTCCAACGCAGCACCAGCTCACCGCCATAGACCTGACTGTCGACACTCAGCTCATTGGGCAGCGGCGCACAAGGATCATGGGCCGCGCCGACCGCTTCATCGAGAGGACGGAACAAGGCGTCCGCGCCAAAGCTCTGGTCGAACTGACCGAGGTAGTTGAAGGTGATCGGCGCCACCGGCAACTCGGCCATGATCTGCCGGCTCGAGTCATCGGCGAGATAACGCAGCACGCCATAACCCAGACCTTTGTGCGGCACCGCGCGCAGTTGTTCCTTGATCGCCTTGATCGCGGCGCCCTGCTCGTTCTCCGGCGTCAAGCGCAGCGGATAAGCGCTGGTGAACCAGCCGACGGTACGGGTCAGGTCGATCTCGTCGAAGAGCGTTTCGCGGCCGTGACCTTCGAGTTGAATCAGCGCCGATTCGTGACCGCTCCAGCGGCACAGCACGCGGGCCAATGCGGTCAGCAGCAAGTCGTTGACCTGAGTGCGATAGGCGCTCGGTGCCTGTTGCAGCAGTTGGCGAGTGCGCTCGACATCGAGGCGCACGCTAACGGTTTGCGCATGACGATTCTGCTGGCCACCCTCGGGGCGATCACACGGCAATTCGACGCTTTCACCGGCCAGTTGCGACTGCCACCAACTCAATTCTTCACGCAGGGATTCGCTGCCGGCATACGCCTGCAAGCGTGCGGCCCAGTCCTTGAAGGCACTGGTTTTCGCCGGCAGTTTTGCCGACTTCCCCGCGCCCAGTTGGCGATACACCGTTTGCAAATCGTCCAGCAACACCCGCCACGAAACCCCATCCACGACCAAGTGGTGAATGGCGATGAACAGCCGCTGTTGCCCCTCGGGACCATCGACCAGCAGCGCCCGCATCAGCGGCCCCGCTTCGAGGTCGAGGCTGCGCTGGGCATCGGCGAACAGAGCCGCGCATTTGTCCATGGACGAAACGCGCACTTGCCACAACACCGGCGCGTCGGAAACCGCCTGGTGCTCGGCTTGCCATTGCCCTGCAATTTCAGAGAAGCGCAAACGCAAGGCGTCGTGCTGTTCGATCACTGCCAGCAGTGCTTGCTCCAGACGATGGGGCTCCAGCGCCACGGTCGGTTCCAGCAGCAACGCCTGGTTCCAGTGTTGGCGCTGGGGGATGTCGGTGTCGAAGAACCAGTGCTGGATCGGCGTTAGACGCGATTCGCCGGTCAGCAAACCTTGCTCGGCCGTGATTTGCACGGTGCGGGTCGCCACGGCGGCCAGGGTTTGCACGGTCTGGTGCTGGAACAGGTCACGCGGGCTGAAGTGAATACCCTGCTGCCGCGCACGGCTGACCACCTGGATCGACAGAATCGAATCGCCGCCCAGTTCGAAGAAGTTGTCGTTGAGGCCGACCTGCAGAACGTTCAAAACTTCGCACCAGATGGCGGCCAGCGTCAGTTCAAGCTCGTTGCTCGGCGCCACGTACTGCTGACGGTTCAGCTCCGGATCCGGCGCCGGCAATGCGCGGCGGTCGAGTTTGCCGTTGGCGGTCAGCGGCATGCTGGCCAGCAGGATCAAATGCGTTGGCACCATGTAATCCGGCAACTGGGATTTGAGGTGCGCCTTCAACGCTTCACGCAGAGTGTGTTGTTGCACTTCGTCTTGCCCGGCGACTTCAGTCACCAGATAGCCGACCAGTTGTTTACCGCTCGGGGCATCCAGCGCCAGCACCACGGCTTCACGGATCGATTCATGCTCCAGCAGACGGGTCTCGATCTCACCCAGTTCGATGCGGAAACCACGAATCTTCACTTGATGGTCAATACGGCCGAGGTACTCCACCAGACCATCGGCGCGCTGGCGCACCAGATCGCCGGTGCGGTAAAGACGCCCGCCATTGGCGGCGAACGGATCAGCCACAAAACGTTCGGCCGTCATACCCGGACGCTGGTGATAACCCTGCGCCAGACCGGCGCCGCCGACGTACAACTCGCCGGTCGCGCCTTGCGGCACCAGCGCCAGATCAGCGTCTAGGATGTAGGCCACCCGCGCGCCGATCACGCTGCCGATCGGCACGCTGCCGAGGCCTTCTTCCAATTGCTCGGGCGCCAGACTGGCCAGCGGCATGACCACGGTTTCGGTCGGGCCGTAGGCGTTGAAAAACAGGCTCGGCTTGAACGCTGCGCGAATCCGCGCCAGATGCTCGCCGGTCAGCGCTTCACCGCCGGTGATGCACATCCGCACCGGCAACGTCTCGCCCTGAGTCGCCAGCCATTGCGCCAACTGGCTGCCGTAGCTTGGAGTGAAGCCGA
The DNA here is from genome assembly GCF_039888995.1 of Pseudomonas rossensis. Lineage (NCBI taxonomy): Bacteria > Pseudomonadati > Pseudomonadota > Gammaproteobacteria > Pseudomonadales > Pseudomonadaceae > Pseudomonas > Pseudomonas rossensis. The sequence goes on from NZ_JBBWCB010000147.1 coordinate 11,542, forward strand.
GGATATTGATGTTGTGGCGGCGAATCAGACCGCAGATTTCTTCCGCGTCCCACTGGCCTTGAGCGCGCAGAACAACTTGAGCACCACTCAACAAAGGCACCAGCAAACGCTCGGTCGCGGCGTCGAAGTTGATGGAATAGAAGTGCAGCTCGCAGTCGTCCGGACGCATACCGAAACGCTCGATCACCGCACGGCAGTGCATGGCGATTTCACCGTGGGACACCACCACGCCTTTCGGTTTGCCGGTAGAGCCCGATGTGTAAATCAGGTACGCCTGGTGTTGCGGCAGGCTGATAAACGGCAGCTCGGTGGCCGGGTAGTTGGCCAGTGTGGCGGCATCCTCCTCGAGGCACCAGCGAGCCACGGTTGGCGGCAGCTCGCCAAGCGCTTCGAACATCGCCGCATCGCTGAGCAGCAAACCGATGCCGCTGTCTTCGATCATGTAGTGCAAACGGTCCAGCGGATATTCCGGGTCCAGCGGCACGTAGGCGCCGCCGGCCTTGAGGATCGCCAACAGGCCGACGACCATTTCCAGTGAACGCTCAAGCGCCAGCCCCACCCGAATCTGCGGCCCGACGCCCCGCTCGCGGAGCATCCAGGCCAGGCGATTGGCGCGGCTGTCGAGTTCGGCGTAGCTCAGGGTTTGCCCGGCGAATGTCAATGCCGGTGCATCTTTTCGGGTCAGGGCCTGCTCGCTGAACAGGTGATGAATGCACTGGTCGAGGCGATGTTCGCCCGGCTCGACGCCGAGGTTGTCGAGCAGGTTTTGCTGTTCGGTGGCGTCCAGCAGCGGCAGTTCACTGAGGCGCTGTTGCGGATCGGCCAGCAGCGCTTCCAGCAGGTTGCGCCAATGCCCGGCCATCCGAGCAATGCGCGGTTCATCGAACAGATCGGTGCTGTAGGTCAGGCAGCAACCCAGGCGATGGTCGAGGTCGGTGACTTCCAGGTTGAGGTCGAACTTGGTTGCGCGGGCATCGTTGGCCAGGTACTGGACGGTCATGCCAGCGAGTGTGCGGCTCTGCTGGAATTCCCAGCGCTGCACGTTGCACATCACCTGGAACAACGGGTTGTAAGCCGCGCTACGCGGCGGCTGCAAGGCTTCCACCAAATGATCGAACGGCAAGTCTTGATGGGACTGGCCTTCGATCACGGTGTGGCGAACCTGCTCGAACAACTCACCCACGGACATCTGCCCGTCGAGCTGGCAACGCAGCACTTGGGTGTTGAGGAACGCACCGATCAGCCCTTCACTTTCCGGACGAATCCGGTTGGCCACCGGCGCGCCGATGCGCAGGTCGGTCTGGCCGCTGTAGCGGTAAAGCAGCACGGCCAGCGCGGCGGTCATGGTCATGAACAGGGTCAGACCATTTTGCGCATTGAAGGCGCGAACCCGTGCGGCAAGCTCATCGCTCAGGTCGAAACGGAACAATTCGCCTTGATGGCTTTGCACGGGAGGACGTGGACGGTCGGCGGGCAATTCCAGCAGCGGATGTTCACGGCCCAGTTGCGCGGTCCAGTAG
>NZ_JBBWCB010000148.1:0-12982 GCF_039888995.1 Pseudomonas rossensis
ACCTTCAACCCGCCCCACTCACTTTCCTCCAACCGCAACACCCCGCCCCACGTATCGACGATGTCCCGCACAATCCCCAATCCCAACCCATGCCCATCCATCTGTTCATCAAGCCGAGTACCCCGGCTGAACACCTGATCGCGCTGGTTTTCCGGAATCCCCGGCCCATCGTCTTCCACGCTTAACTCAAACCCTTCGGCCGTCTCGACCACGCTCATCCGAACCTCGGCGTCCGCCCACTTGCAGGCGTTGTCCAGCAGGTTACCGAGTAGTTCGAGCAAGTCCTCGCGATCCCAAGGCAGTTGTAAACCGGCCGGTGCACGGTAGCTGAGATCAAGATGCTCACCATGAATCATGTTCAAAGTCGCCAGTAACCCAGGCAATTCAGCATCGCAATCAAACAGCGCCCCCGGCAATGCATCGCCGGATAACCGTGCGCGATTGAGTTCGCGATTGAGTCGCTGCTGGACCTGTTCCAGCTGCGCCTTAATGACCTTGCGCAGTTCCGGCTGCGTATCGAGCTTCTCGCTTGAGGCCAGGCTCAACAACACCGCCAGCGGGGTTTTCAAGGCGTGGCCGAGGTTGCCCAGCGCATTGCGCGAACGCTTGAGGCTGTCTTCGGTGTGCGCCAGCAAATGGTTGATCTGCGCCACCAGCGGTTCAAGCTCTACGGGAACCTGATCATCGAGTTGCGAGCGCTGACCCTGCTGCAACTGGGCGATTTGTTCTCGCGCCTTTTCCAGCGGGCGCAAGGCGCGGCGCACGGTAATCCGTTGCAGCAGCAGAATCAGCAGCAGTCCCGCCAGCCCAAGGCCCAATCCGACTTGACGCATGCGCTGGAAACTCTCGCGCACCGGCGTGTAATCCTGGGCCACGCTGATGGAAATCGATTGGCCGAGCCGTCGATAGTCTGAACGCAGCACCAGTAATTGCTGCCCTTCCGGCCCCAATTGCAGGTTGCTGTGCAGACCGGCATGGTCGAGGCGCGGCAGTTCCTGATCCCACAGTGAACGGGAGCGCCAATGGCTGTCGGCAAAATCGATGCGGAAGTAATGCCCGGAAAACGGTCGCTGATAGGCCGGCGACAGGTGTCGCTCATCCAGCTGCAAACCCTGCGGCCCACGCACCAGCGCCACCAGCAGGTTTTCGCTGTCGTTGCGCAGCCCGGCTTCGAGGTAGCGCTGCAAACCCATTTCGAACAGCCACAGGCTGGTCTGCGCCAGCACCAGGCCGACGATCACCATCACGCTGATCAGCCCCAGGCTCAAGCGGCGCTGGATCGACCTCACTGGGCTTGTCCGCCGAACAGGTAACCCTGGCCGCGACGGGTTTCGATGACGCTTCGCCCGAGTTTGCGCCGCAGGTGGTTGACGTGGACTTCGAGCACGTTGGAATCGCGCTCGGTTTCTCCGTCATAGAGGTGTTCGGCCAGGTGGCTTTTGGAAAGAATCTGCTCGGGGTGCAGCATGAAATAACGCAGCAGGCGGAATTCAGCGGCGGTGAGCTGGATGTCGGCGCCGTCGCGGGTCACGCATTGACGGCCTTCGTCCAGGTGCAGTCCGGCAGACTTGAGCGTCGGCTGGTTGGCATGGCCATGGGAGCGGCGTAACAGCGCCTGGACTCGCAAGTGCAGCTCTTCGGGGTGGAAGGGTTTGGTCAGGTAATCGTCGGCGCCGGCCTTGAGGCCTTCGATCCGTTCGGCCCAGGAATCACGGGCGGTGAGGATCAGCACTGGCGTGGCCAGGCCACCGGCCCGCCATTGCGTCAGCACGTCGAGCCCTGGCAAACCCGGCAGGCCGAGGTCGAGGATGATCAGGTCATAAGGCTCGCTGCTGCCCTGATACACCGCATCGCGACCGTCGGCCAGCCAGTCCACGGCGTACCCCTGCCGATTGAGGCCGGCCATCAATTCGTCGGCCAGCGGCACATGGTCTTCCACCAGAAGCAAACGCATCGATCAATCTTCCTTGTCTTTCAGTAACTGGCCGGTGGTGGCGTCGAGGTCCAGTTCGCGGACCAGACCTTCGGTGGTCAGCAACTCGACTTCATAAATGTAGACGTCATGTTTCTCTTCAAGCTCGGCTTCCAGCAGTTTGGCCCCGGGGTAGCGGTCCAGCGCTTGCTGCAACAGCTGCTCCAGCGGCAGGATCACGCCCTGTTGACGCAGGCGCAGGGCTTCGTCCTGATCCAGGTCGCGGGCCATGACCACCGAGCAAAAAGCCAGAAGCGCCAGAGCCATTCGACCGCTCGTGCACCGCTGTGAAAAAGAAAACACCTTCATTACGTATCCTGATGATCCTTGAGAATCTGCCCGCTGACAGCGTCCAATTCCAGGTCCCACTCAATGCCCTGAGGGTCGCGCAATTCCACCTGATAGATGTACTTGCCGTACTCTTCTTCCAGCTCGGTTTCGGTGATGGTGGCACCAGGGTGTTTGGTCAGAGCGGTGGCGTTGAGCTTCTCGAAAGACACAATGGTACCAGCGTCGCGCAGTCTCAGGGCTTCGTCGGGACCGAGGTCGCGAGCGTGGGCGATGCTGGCGGTCATGCCGATGATGGACGCGGTGAACAGGGCAGTCAGGGTTTTCATGGGGTGTCTCCGTATTTTTTTATGTGTTGCCTACGGAGTGCACCTTAACGGGGCGAACTTAATTGAAACTGAATTGCCATCATTGGTCATGACAACACAAAACCCTGTGGGAGCGGGCTTGCTCGCGAAGGCGGTGTGTCAGCCAGCATTAATATCGACTGATACACCGCTTTCGCGAGCAAGCCCGCTCCCACATAATCCCCCGCTTGCCTGCATTCGAGACCGGTATGACCGCTATCCACATCAAGTTCCCCTCGCTGACTCTCAAGGCCGGCCCTCGCGCCTTGGCGCGCATCCGTGAAAACGGTTTGAGCGCCGCCGATGTCGGCACACTGCCAGGTGCCGCCGGTGGTCCCAAGGCGTTGGGGATTCAAGGTCTGGACCTGGCGTTGTTCGGTGAATGGCTGCCGGCGGCACCGCGAGAGCGCTCGTTGATCGGTGCGTCGGTGGGTTCCTGGCGCTTCGCCAGCGCTTGTCTACCGGATGCCGCCGAAGGCATCCGCCGCCTCGGTCACCTCTACACCGAGCAAAACTTCGCCAAGGGCGTGACCATGGCGCAGATCAGCCAGAGCTCCCGGCGCATGCTCGATGACCTGCTCGACGGCCGCGACGCCTCGATTCTGGACAACGCTCATTACCGACTGAACATCATGGTGGTCAAAAGCCACGGCTTGTTGGCGGACGATCATCGCGGCCGACTGGGACTGGGCCTGTCATCGGTGATCGCCGACAACCTGCGGGGCCGGGCACGGCTGTCGCGGCATTTCGAGCGGCTGATCATTCACGATCCGCGTCTGGCACCGCCGGTCAATGCACTCAACGATTTCCCCTCGCGCTTCGTTGCGCTGAATGCCGGCAACCTGCGCCAGGCCTTGCTCGCGTCAGGCTCGATCCCGATGGTGATGGAAGGCGTGCGTGATTTGCCGGGGGCCGGTGCCGGGACGTTTCGCGATGGCGGTCTGCTGGACTATCACCTCGACCTGCCCTACAGCGGCAACGACATCGTGCTCTATCCGCACTTTACCGACCGGGTCATTCCCGGCTGGTTCGACAAGACCCTGCCATGGCGCCGCGCGTGTCCTGCGCGCTTGCAGGATGTCCTGTTGCTGGCGCCGTCGAAGGATTACCTGGCGCGCCTGCCCTACGGCAAACTCCCGGACCGCAACGACTTCAAACGCTTCATGGGCGATGCCCCGAGCCGGCAGAAATACTGGCGCACGACGATGGATGAAAGCCGTCGTATGGGCGATGAGTTCCTCGAACTGGCTGCCAGCGGTCGCCTCGGGGAGCGCTTGCTGACCCTTTAGTCAGTGTTTTCCCGCAACGCCAAACGCAAACTGTTAAACTCGCCGCCTGCCCACATCGCCGCGGCGATCGCCACCTGACAGAGCTGAAACCACTGTGGAAATTTTCAAAGAGTTTACCTTCGAATCCGCCCACCGCCTGCCCCACGTACCGGACGGCCACAAGTGCGGCCGCCTGCACGGTCACTCGTTCAAAGTGGCGATCCACCTGAGCGGCGACCTCGATCCGCACACGGGCTGGATCCGCGATTTCTCGGAAATCAAGGCGATCTTCAAGCCGCTCTATGAGCGCCTGGACCATAACTACCTGAACGACATTCCTGGCCTGGAAAATCCGACCAGTGAAGTCCTGGCCAAATTCATCTGGAAGGAATTGAAGCCTCTGCTGCCGGAACTCAGCGCGATCCGCATCCACGAGACGTGCACCAGCGGCTGTATCTATCACGGTGAGTAATCAAATCTTAAAGACAACAAAATCCCTGTGGGAGCGAGCTTGCTCGCGATAGCGGTCTTTCAGTCACCTTGATGTCGAATGTGCCGCCGCCATCGCGAGCAAGCTCGCTCCCACAGGGGGTAATGCGTTTCGTCAGTGAATATAAAAACAGCCTTCAATGGCTGTTTTTTTATGCCTATGCTTTTGGCTCCCACACGCCAAGAGGACACCCCCAATGACTGACTGGCCGCTGCCTCAGACCTATCGCTTCAACGGTCGCTCCGTTCGCTACGCCGTACGGGGTGACGGTCCGCCATTGGTGTTCGTGCATGGCACGCCCTTCTCTTCTTATGTGTGGCACCGGATTGCGCCGCACTTCATCACCACGCATCGGGTGCATTACTTTGATCTGTTGGGTTATGGGCTATCGGAGAAAATCGAGGGCGATGTGTCACTGGGTGTGCAGAACGACCTGTTGGCTCACTTGCTCGATCACTGGGGTCTGGAGCGACCAGACATCGTCGCTCACGACTTCGGCGGCGCCACCGCTCTGCGTGCTCACCTGCTGAACGGCAAGGACTACCGCAGCCTGACGCTGATTGATCCAGTGGCGCTGACGCCCTGGGGTTCGCCGTTTGTGCAGCATGTGCGTCAGCATGAGGCGGCATTCAGTGGCCTGCCCGATTACATTCAGCGGGCGATTGTGCCGACCTATATTCGCGGGGCGATCAAGCGCGAAATTCCTGATCATGAACTCGCGCCTTACGTGCAGCCGTGGCTCGGCGATCCGGGGCAAGCGGCGTTCTATCGGCAGATCGCGCAGATGGATGAGCGTTATACCCGTGAGGCCGAAGGGCTGTACCCGACAATTCGTTGTCCGGTGCAGATTCTGTGGGGGGAAGATGATCAGTGGATTCCCATCGAGCGCGGGCAGGCGTTGCATCAGATGATTCCGGGGTCGCGGTTTCAGGCGATTCCGAATGCCGGGCATCTGGTTCAGGAAGATGCGCCGGAAGCGATCGTCGCGGCGTTGCTGAGGTTTCTGCCGCAACACAAATCCCCCTGAAGAAACCAACATCCCCTGTGGGAGCGAGCTTGCTCGCGATGACGGCAGCACATCCAACATCAAGGTGACTGTCAGGCAGCCATCGTCGGAACGCCGCCCGGAGCAAGCTCGCTCCCACATGGGTTCTGTTTCCGTTTGCCGCACCGCTATCGAGCCTTCCTCAAGCCAAATTCCCCCGCTCGGCTATAAATAACTACACCACCCCACGCTTGGCACGACCACTGCAACACTCCCCCGCGTCACCCATTCAGCGAGGAACGCCACATGACGCAGAACGATCCCGGCAACGATTACCCCCTCAGCGAAGTCCCGATGCACGCCCGCAAAGGCCTGGCCTCAACGGCCATGGTGCTGCTGGGTTTCACCTTTTTTACCGCCACCATGTTTGCCGGCGGCAAGCTGGGTGTGGCGTTCAATTTCGGCGAGATGATGGCGGTGATTATCGTCGGCAATCTGCTGCTGGGGATCTACGCCGCAGGCCTTGGCTACATCGCCTTCAAGAGCGGCCTGAACTCGGTGCTGATGGGGCGCTTTTGTTTCGGTGAAGTGGGCAGCAAGCTCAGCGACCTGATCCTCGGTTTTACCCAGATCGGCTGGTACGCCTGGGGCACAGCCACTGCCGCCGTGGTGCTGGGCAAGTATTTTGAGTTGAGCGAGGGCACCGTTCTCGGGCTGATGGTGCTGTTCGGCCTGGTGTTTTGCGCGACCGCGTATGTCGGTTATCGCGGCTTGGAGATTCTGTCGTACATCGCCGTACCGGCCATGATGTTGCTGCTGATGCTGTCGATGTGGGTCGCCACGGTGAAGGTCGGCGGGCTCGACGGTTTGCTCGCGGTAGTCCCGACGGGAACACTGGATTGGTCGACCGCGATTACCCTGGTATTTGGCACCTTTGTCAGCGGCGCAACCCAGGCGACCAACTGGACGCGTTTCTCCCGTTCAGCACGCGTCGCGGTGCTGGCGAGCCTGATCGGCTTCTTCATCGGCAACGGCCTGATGGTGTTGATCGGCGCTTACGGAGCCATCGTTTACCAACAACCGGACGTGGTCGAAGTGTTGCTGCTGCAAGGCTTCGCCATGGCGGCAATGGCGATGCTGCTGCTCAATATCTGGAGCACCCAGGACAACACCATCTACAACTTCGCCGTCGCCGGTTGCAACCTGCTGCGCACCGGCCGTCGCAAGACCGTGACCCTGGCGGGCGCGGTGATCGGCACGTTGCTGGCACTGCTGGGCATGTACGACATGCTGGTGCCCTACCTGATTTTGCTGGGCACTGTGATTCCGCCGATTGGCGGCGTGATCATGGCGGACTTCTTCTACCGCTATCGATGTCAATATCCACGTCTGGCCGATGCCCGGTTGCCGGCGTTCAATTGGTCTGGCCTGGGCGCCTACGCAGTCGGCACCGTTGCTGCGTTCAGTTCACCGTGGGTCGCGCCGCTGGTAGGGATTGCCGCTGCCGCGTTAACGTATGTGCTATTGACCGGCGTGCTGGGTGCCCGTACTGCCAACGCACCATTACAAGATCTATAAAAGGATTCGCCTGATGCACATCATCAACGCCCGCCTGCGCAACCAAGATGGCCTGCATGAGTTGCACCTGGAAAACGGCCAGATCAGCAACATCGCCCGACAGACCGAAGCGCCGACCCTGGGCCCCGATGATCTGGACGCCGGCGGCAACCTGGTAGTGCCACCCTTCGTCGAGCCGCACATTCACCTCGACGCCACGCTCACCGCCGGCGAACCGCGCTGGAACATGAGCGGCACGCTGTTCGAAGGCATCGAATGCTGGGGCGAGCGCAAGGTGACCATCACCGAAGAGGACACCAAAACCCGCGCCAAGAAAACCATCCAGACCCTCGCCGCCCACGGCATCCAGCACGTGCGTACCCACGTCGACGTCACCGACCCGCAGCTGACCGCGCTTAAGGCGATGCTCGAAGTGCGCGAGGAAAGCCGTCACCTGATCGACATGCAGATCGTTGCGTTCCCGCAGGAAGGCATCGAGTCGTACCGCAACGGTCGCGAGCTGATGGAAGAAGCGATCCGCATGGGTGCCGATGTGGTCGGCGGTATTCCGCATTTCGAGTACACCCGCGATCAAGGCGTGAGTTCAGTTAAATTCCTGATGGACCTGGCCGAGCGCACCGGTTGCCTGGTGGACGTGCATTGCGATGAAACCGACGACCCGCACTCACGCTTTCTTGAGGTGCTGGCTGAAGAAGCCCGCAGCCGCGACATGGGCTCGCGAGTGACCGCCAGTCACACCACGGCGATGGGCTCTTACGACAACGCTTACTGCGCCAAACTGTTTCGCCTGCTCGGGCATTCGGGGATCAGTTTTGTCTCCTGCCCCACCGAAAGCATTCACCTGCAAGGGCGCTTCGACAACTTCCCGAAACGCCGTGGCGTGACCCGTGTCAACGAGCTGCTCGAAGCCGGGATGAACGTGTGTTTCGGCCAGGATTCGATCGTCGACCCGTGGTATCCGCTGGGCAACGGCAATATCTTGCGGGTGCTCGAAGCCGGCCTGCACATCTGCCACATGCTCGGTTACCGCAACCTGCAAAGCGCGCTGGACCTGGTCACCGACAACAGCGCCAAGGCCATGAATTTGGGTGATCGTTACGGACTGGAACGCGGGCGGCCGGCGAATTTGCTGATTCTGTCGGCGGACAGCGATTACGAGGTGATCCGCAGCCAGGGCCTGCCGCTGTATTCGGTGCGCGATGGCAAGGTGTTGATGAAGCGGCAGATGCCGGTGGTGGAGTTCTTCGGCGATCAGAGCTGAATTTGCGTTGGCTGGGCTGACGCCTTCGCGAGCAGGCTCGCTCCCACATTGGATCTGTGTCGTTCACAAATTTCCTGTGGGAGCGAGCCTGCTCGCGAAGGCAATCGGATGATCAACCCATTAACCGAGCCGTACCAAACAGACTGACCCGACTCAACTCCCCCGACTCTTCTTCAAGCAAAATCGGCGCCGTGCCCCCGGGCATGACGACTTTCACTTCGCCAGCCGTGACCCAACCCACCCGCCATGCTGCGCAAGCCACCGCACTGGCGCTGGTGCCCGACGACGCCGTCGGCCCTTCTCCGCGTTCAAATACCCGCGCGACAACTCGCCCTTCAGACTCAAGCATCGCCCATTGCAGATTGACGCCAGCAGGACACGGCTCCCCTGCCCCGGTCGGCATGGCGTAAGCGATACGCGTCAGCCCTTTGGACAACCGCAGTTCGCGCATTTGCTCATTGCTCGGCAATACATCCGCGCTCTCTACAAGCGTCACACAATGTGGATTGCCGATGCGCACAAACTGGCTTTGAGACCATGCGGGATCGAGCGCCGACAACGGCTGCACATGGCTGACGTCGCGACCGTTCAACAGCACGCTTTCAACCCCTTTAGCCCCCACCGCGTCAGGCCCGAACGAGGGTTTGCCCAGATCCAGCCAGAACCCTTTCACACCCTCGATCTCGGCCGGTTTCACCGAAGTGCCCACCGGTGAAACCGCATCAGTCTTATCGTGATGAACCCTGAGCAAACAAACCTCGTCCCTCGGCAGCAGCCCTTGCTCACTCAGGGCCTGAGAGAAAATCGTCAGCCCGTTGCCACTGCGCTCGGCGAGCGTGCCGTCGGTGTTGACGATCAGCAGGTCAAACGGTGGCGACGTTTGAAACGGACCGACCAGCAAACCGTCGCAACGATGATCCTTGCTGCCTGGCGGTTGTGTGCCGGGGGCCCAGTCACAGAAGGCCTCGATAGCCGAAACAGTCCATGCCGCACGGGTTTGCGCAGCGAGACTGGCCTGCTCGGGTAGATCGATACCTCCCCGGCGCACGGCGTCAGGCGCCATAACCGCATAGATATTGCCTCGAGCATCGTAGTACGGCGTCATGGATCGGTCCTGAAATCAGCCAGTAAGTGCCTGTACTTTAGGCGTCAATGTCCGGCGATGAAATACCGCCCCGGCGTCACCCCGAACGTTCGTCGAAACATCGCAATAAACGCGCTGACGTTTTCATAACCCAGTTCCAGCGCAATCGTCGTCACCGGCACCGCTGCCGCCAACCGTTCCAGCGCGCGCAACAACCGTGCGCGCCGGCGCCATTGGCTGAAGGTGAAACCGGTTTCGCTGACGGTGCGCGACGAACACCTGCGCGGATTGTGCGAACGGCACTGACACCCGCGCTCGCGATGGAGGGTCAGGCTGTGCAAGGATGTCACCCTGCCTGACCGCGAACCTGGGCGGACGCTGATCGAACCCTCACCGATGAGTCACTGTCCCTTGGGTACGCGACGTTTTTTGCCAAGGATTGATATGACCAACCTCAACACTCAAACCGCATTTGTTCCCGGACGCCTGGAACAGATGTCCACGCGCATCGCCTTTTTCATTGCCGGTTTCGGCATCGCTGCGTGGGCGCCGCTGGTGCCCTACGCCAAGGCTCGGGCCGGGCTGGATGAAGGGACGCTCGGTTTGCTGCTGTTGTGCCTGGGGGTGGGGTCGATTCTGGCGATGCCGATGGCGGGGCTTCTGGCCACGCGTTTCGGCTGTCGCCGGGTGGTGAGCGCCGGGGTGTTGCTGATTTGTGCGGCCCTGCCGCTATTGGCGACGGTGACGTCGATTCCGGCGTTGATTGCCGCGTTGTTCATGTTCGGCGCGGGGCTGGGCACGGTGGATTCGACGGTGAACCTGCAAGCGGTGATCGTCGAACGGGCCAGCGGCAAGACCATGATGTCGGGCTTCCATGGGTTGTTCAGCCTCGGCGGTATTGTCGGTGCGGCGGGTGTCAGTGCCCTGCTCGGCTTCGGGGTTTCACCACTGGGGGCGACGCTGGTGGTGATCGTGATGCTGCTGATCGCCCTGGCCAAGGCCGCGCCGCACCTCTTGCCTTACGGCAGCGAAAGTTCGGGGCCGGCGTTTGCCGTTCCCCATGGCATCGTGCTGTTCATCGGCGGGATGTGTTTCATCGTGTTCCTCGCCGAAGGCGCGGCGCTCGACTGGAGCGCGGTGTTCCTGGCGCAGGAGCGCGGAATCGATACCGCTTATGCGGGACTGGGTTACGCGGCGTTTGCGTTGACCATGACCGTCGGACGTTTGACCGGCGATTCGATCGTGCGTCGTCTCGGCGCTACGCGGGTGATTGTGTTCGGTGGGTTGACGGCCGCGGCGGGCCTGTTTGTGGCGACCTTCGCCCCGAGTTGGGAAGCGGCGCTGGTGGGTTATGCAATGTTGGGGGCTGGTTGTTCGAACATAGTGCCGGTGCTGTACACCTCAGTGGGCAAACAGACGGTGATGCCCGAAAGCGTCGCCGTGCCGGCCATTACCACGTTGGGCTACGCGGGCATTCTTGCGGGGCCTGCGTTGATCGGGTTTATCGCCCATGGCAGCAGTTTGAGTTTTGCCTTCGGGTTGATGGCGGTGTTGCTAGTGGCGGTGGCCATTGGCGGGAAGGTGTTGAAGGTCTGAAAAGCATCGCGAGCAAGCTCGCTCCCACAGGGATCACACAAAACCTTGTGGGAGCGAGCTTGCTCCGGGCGGCGATCCGACGATGAGGGCAACTCGGTCTATCAGAACCCGACGCTGGCCTGCACAAAGAACGTGCGCGGTGCGCCAACGTACATCCCCGAGTTGTTGTCGCTGGAGCGGGTGAAGTACTGCTTGTCGAAAATATTCTTCACCCCGGCGCCGACTTTCAGGTTCGAAAGCGTCGCGCCGAAGTCATAACCGCCGCGCACGTTCCAGGTGACGTAACCCGGGATGTCGCCGTACTGGCCGTCCGCGGTGCCTTCGGTGATGTAGTTGCCGCTGAAACTGCCATCAGCGTTCACAGCCACGCCCGGCGAGCGCTGCTTGGACTGGGCAAAGGCATCGAGGTTGTAGGTCCAGCGATTGATGTCGTAACGCAGGCCGGCAGTCGCCACCTGACGAGAATAGAACGGTAGGTCACGGCCCTTGAAGCCCGGGATCTCGCCTTCATAAACGGCGCGCGTGTAGGTGAAACCGGCATTGGCGGTCAAGCCGTCGAGCCGTGGGTCCAGTGCCGCCATGTCGTAGTGCACCGAGGCTTCGAGGCCCTGGTGCGTGGTCGCGCCGAGGTTGGTCCAGCCCGCATCGTTGCTGATGTATTGCAGCTCTTTATCGAAGTCAATGTAGAACAGCGTTACTTCCCCGCCCCACACATCATTGTTGTAGCGCGTGCCGACCTCGTAGGTCTTGGCCTTTTCCGGTTCCAGGCCATTGGCCGGTTCGTCACCCGTGCCACCCTGGCCGAGCTGGAAATACTGCAGGCTGCCGAACGAGGTTTCGTAGTTGGCGAACAGCTTCCACTCCTCCGACACGTGGTACATCACGCTCAGGGCCGGCAGCGGCTCGTTGCTTTCGATGCTGCGGTTCTTTTCCAGCACCGGTTTGCCGGCGGTGTCGAGCACCGGGCGGTCGTGCCAGTCGGTGCTGATGTGTTCAAAGCGGATGCCGGGGGTGATGGTCCAGTTGCCGACGTCGATTTTGTTATCGACGTACACCGAGTTGGCTTCAGTGCCACCGGTGCGGTCCTGATAGACATGGCCGTCCGAGCTCTTGGTCGCGACCGGCTCGTTGTTGACCAGCGCCAGGCGGCTCGCCTCTTCGTGCATGCCTTCCTTGAGGTAGCGATAACCGACACTGACTTCCTGGGTGGTCGGGCCGACATCAAACACACGGGACACCCGCGGTTCAATCCCGAAGGTGTAGTAAGTACGCGGGAACGAGCCGAGGGTTTTCTGATCGCGAGCGGCGATGTTGCTGCCACGGAAGCTGTCGGAATAGTAGGTCAGCACTTCGGCCTGGGTGCGATCGTCGATCTGCCGTGCCCACTTGAACGAGACGTCCTTGCGGCGGCCGCTGAAGTTGTCGTTGTTGCGGTCGGACTGGAACGGATCGGCGTCGTACTGCGCCTGCGTCAGGCCGCCGGGCATGTCGGCGCTGGCGTCGTAGTAGTGAAAGTTGAGGCTGAAATCGTCCACATCGGTGGGTGCCCAGTGGGTCTTGAGGATCACGTCGTCGATGTCATTGCCGTTGTTGCGTTCACGGTAACCGTTGCCGTTCACGCCCGAGTACAGCAGCGCCATGCCGATGCCGTTGTCCGCGGTGCCGCCGAGAAACGCCGTGTCGATGTGCTTCCAGCCACCGTGCTGGGAGGTTTCCAGGGTCGAGCCGATTTCACCGGTGGCTTTTTCCGGAATCGCGCGAGTGACGAAATTGATCACGCCACCGACGTTCTGTGGCCCGTAACGCACGGAGCCGGCGCCGCGAACCACGTCGATGCTGTCAAGGTTGCCGGAGGAAATCGGCGCCATGGACAACTGCGGCTGGCCGTACGGGGCGAACGCTGCCGGCACGCCGTCAATCAGCACGGTGGAGCGTGGCGACAGGCGCGAAGTCAGGCCGCGCACGCCGACGTTCAGGGAAATGTCGCTGCCGCCGGTGCCGTTGGCCTCTTGCACTTGCACACCGGGCACGCGCTTCAGCACGTCGCCGACGTTCATCGCGCCCTGCTCGACCATTGCCTCGCGGCGAATCACCGTACGCGCGCCGGGGTGGT
>NZ_JBBWCB010000149.1:0-12774 GCF_039888995.1 Pseudomonas rossensis
CCATGTGGCAGGGCGGCATCCGCACCGTCTCGCCGTGGCTCGGGCTGATTGTGGTGACGGCGCTGTTCGTCGCCGTGCTGTTTTCCATCAACCTGTGGATCGGCCCGGAAGTCTCCGGTGTGCTGGCCGGTCTTGCCGTGGCCTGCGTAGGTCTGGGCATCTCGTACGCGCAACGCAAGAAACTGGTGCGTTGGCCGAGCGCGGCATGGCCTTATCTGGCCTTGCTGGGGGTGATCGTGGCGTCGCGCGGGTTGTTTGTCATGTCGGGCTGGGATGCGCTGTGGATCGTCAAGGGCGAGCACGTTTCGTGGAAGCCATTGGCATCCCCGGGCCTGGCGCTGCTGATTGTTACCCTGCTGATGGCGATCAAACAAAGCGCCGCAGCGGGTTTCCCATGGCGCGCGCTGTTCAATCGGGCGAAGTTTCCGGTCACGACGATTTTCCTGTTCCTGCTGCTTTCTCAGGTGATGGTCAACGCCGGTTTTCTCGTCGAGGCACAGCGCACACTGCAATCGTTGTCGGGGATTTCCCTGGCGCCGACGATCGCCTTGCTGGCGGGTATCGCCGGTTACGTCACCGGTTCCAACGTCGGCGGCAACACCCTCGTCATGCCGTCCATCGCCGCGCTGACCAGCGAACACGGGGCGTGGCTGGCCGCGATGGTCAACAGTGCCGCCGGGCATGGTGCACTGGGGTCGCTGTCGATTCTGTCGCTGATCACCGGGCTGGCGGGCGCCAATCGGCATGAAGAAAACAACCTGATTCGATTCGCCTTCGGACTGGTCGCCCTCAACATCGTCATAGTTGCTGCAACGGGAGTCGTTTTGCTCTACTTTCTCTGAATTGTTTCGAGAAATAACAGAGAACTTATGGACAGGTTTGATTTACCGGACAAACGCTGGCGGATAGTCAAGGACTGGATTATTCGTCAGATCGAAAGTGGTGATTGGGCAGCCGAAACAAAACTGCCCTCGATCCGCACCCTGGCGCGAATGTTTGAAACCAGCATCACTACCGTTCAGCGCGCCTTGGCTGATCTGGAAGCCGATGCCTATGTGTCGACCGTCCCTCGTGTCGGCTATTTCGTCTCGGCCTCCGGGCAGGCCAAACCCGCCAGCGGGTTTGATTTCTCCAGTGTCACGGTCAACGTCAATCATGCGGTGGTCGCGATGCTCTCCCAAGCGGCCTCGCGGACCACCGCGTCGTTGAACTCGGCGGTCCTGCACAGCGACCTCACACCGAATGTGCTCCTCAACAAATGCCTTTCAGTGCTGGCCGGCAAGTCTGACAACTCGCTGACCGGACTGGTCGCGCCGCCGGGCCTGCCGGCGTTGCGACGGCGCATCGCCGGGCTGATGCTGACTCGCGGCGTGGTCTGTGGGCCGGACGATATCCTCGTGACCTCGGGTGACACCATTGCCCTGGAACTGGCCCTCGAAGCCGTCGCGCCAAGAGGCGCTACGGTCGCCATCGAAACGCCGACCTATTACGGTATCTTGCAGACCATCGAACGCTTGGGCATGCGCGCCCTGCCGATCCGCACTCACGGCAAACTGGGCCTGGACGTCGATCACCTCGAAGAAGCGTTGAAACTGAAAAAGGTCGCGGTGATCTTTCTCAACCCAACCCTGCAGAATCCCCGTGGTTTCATCATGCCCGATGAAACGCGCGCACGACTTTCACAGATCGCGCGCGAAGCGGACGTGCCGATTATCGAGGACGACATTTTCTTCGACCTGGTGCCGGAAACAGAGCGCCCGCGCGCCATCAAGAGCTACGACACCAGCGGGCAGACGATTTACTGTTCGTCATTCTCCAAAACCATCGCACCCGGTTATCGCGTCGGTTGGTGCCTGGCCGGCAAGTACCGCAATGCCATTCTTGCGCAAATGTTTTCGCGCAACCTGGCGGTTTCCAGCCTTGCGCAAAATGTTCTCAACGAATTTATCGGGCGCGGCTACATGGAAGAACACTGCGCCAGGCTCAGGTCGCAACTGTCATCGCTGGCGAGCTTTGTCGAAGCGCTGGTGCGCACAGATTTCCCTTCGGGAACCGTGTACGTGCCACCGCGCGGAGGCTTCATCCACTGGATCGAAATGCCCGGGCACACCGACATGCCCGCACTGCAACAGTTGGCCACCGAACGCGGATGCCACGTGGCCGGCAGCGGGATCTTTTTCGCCGATGGCCATGCAACCACAGGCGTGCGCATCTGCCTTGGCACAGCGCTGACCCCTGGCGTGATCGAGATTCTGAAGGTGATTGCCGAGTGTGCGCACCTCGCCGGGCGACCGTCGAATGTGCGACAACCACTGATTGAGCAACAGGAAGAACCGGCGCTCTCCTGAACGCCAAAGCCGCGTGACGTTTTGGCTGACCGTGCTGGTTGGCGTGCTGATTGCCTTCGCCATCGGTGCCTCGATCTACAGGCTGATCGACAGCTGGATCAGCGGCTCCATCACCACCAACAACCGCGGCCCGCGCGACACCTATACGCTGGCCTTGCAACCACGACGGTTCTGGGTCGAGTTCGTGTCGCAATGCATAGGAACCGTGTTTATTTTGCTTATTGGCGTGTTCGGGGTGTGGGTTTATCGCAAAGTGCAGGACCCCGCGCAGAAACCGAAGGCCAAACGCCCTCGACGATAAACGGAGGGCCGACTTCAGAGGGTGTTGACGTAGTCGACTGGCAGCAGAACGGTGTCGAGTGCGGCGTCTACCGGCAGGGACACGACGGTGATCAGCGGACAGACAATCATGATGTAACAGATGATCGCCGCGGGTTTGCTTTCCTTTCCTGTCACGCCGAGGAGCTGCAAACCGCCGTCGACGCCTTTGTAATAATCCACGTCCGACATGCCATTGCTGACGCGCCCGATCATCGTTCCACAACCGGCCATCATGACGACAAGGCCCGCCAGACAGCCAACACGCAAAATCCCTTTCAAACCCGCACTTCCTTTGCCACTCACTATGAGGCGTGGGATTGTACCCGCGCCATCCCATGAGAAAAACCGCTGGATCGGCAAAGCAATGTTTACCGCAAGTCATGAATCGGGGTGGCAGAAGGCTTTGTGGTGTTTGATCTGGCGCCTTCGTCGGAACGCCGCCCGGAGCAAGCTCGCTCCCACAGGGGATCTGTGGTGTACGCAAATCCAATGTGGGAGCGAGGTTGCTCGCGAAGGCCGCGACTCGGTTTAAAGCCTTACCCCCGCGCCTCAAGAATCATGCAGGTGGTCGACCCCGTCGCGTACAACCGCCCATCCACGTCATAAATCCGCCCCTCGGCCAGCTGCTATGGAGTGTGTACGGGCTTCTAAGCAATATCGCTGTGGCTGAATTCCTCGCCCAGAAAGTCGATCAATGCACGCACCGACGGCAGCAGCCCACGGCGTGACGGGAAGATCGCATGCACGATCCCGCATTTGGGTGCCCAGCCCGGAACCAGTTCCACCAATCGGCCCGCCGCAATGTCATCGCGCACCACCACGCTGGGCAGGTGAGCGATGCCAATCCCGGCCACCACGGCGTGACGCAACGCCAACAGGTCATCGGTGACCATTCGTGGAGCATGCCGAATCACCGCGCTGGCGCCGTCCGCCCCAAACAATTCCCACTGATATTCACGCTGCGCCGCGCCCCAATGCAGGCTTGGCAAACCGCTGAGGTCAGCCGGGGAGGCCGGTGAAGACAGGCGCGACACAAAGGCCGGGCTGCCCACCAGGCACTGGGTGCTGTTGCCCAGCACCTTCATCACCATGTCGGTATTTTCCAGCGGCGGAAAGCGCACCCGCAGGGCGATGTCGAACCCCTCGTGGATCAAGTCGACCCGGCGGTTGGTGCTCTCGATGAACAACTCCACCAGGGGGTACTTGAGCATGTAGCGGGTCAGCATTGGCCCGACCCAGGAGTTGAGCAGCGCAGTCGGGCAACTGATGCGCACCAGGCCCTGGGGTTCGGAGCGGTTGCGTTCGATCAGTTCGGCAGCGCTTTCTGCTTCCACGCGCATCGCCAGGCAGCGCTGGTAATAGGCCTGACCGATTTCCGTCAGTGAACAATGCCGGCTGGTGCGGTGCAGCAGGCGTACGCCGAGGCGCTCTTCGAGCTCGGCAATGCGTCGGCTCAGCTTCGACTTGGGCATGTCCAGCGCACGGCCGGCCGGGGCGAAACCGTGGTGCTCCACCACTTGGGTGAAGTAGTAGAGGGTGTTGAGGTCTTCCACCATCGTTCTCCATATAGAACGCTAAGGCTGATTTTTGCAGTCTAGTGCATCAAAGGGTTCAGTTTTAAGCTTTGTCCAACGCGTCACGCACCAGATTCGGAGGCGGAATGAAAAACATCATCGGTATCTACACCAGCCCACGGACCCATTGGGTCGGCGACGGTTTTCCGGTTCGCACGCTGTTTTCCTACGACAACCTGGGCAAGCACATCAGCCCGTTTTTGCTGCTCGATCACGCCGGTCCCGCTGAATTCACCCCGACCACCGAGCGTCGTGGCGTCGGCCAGCACCCGCACCGCGGTTTCGAGACGGTGACCATCGTCTACAAAGGCGAGCTGGAACACCGCGACTCCACCGGCAGCGGCGGCAAAATCGGCCCAGGCGACGTGCAATGGATGACCGCAGCCTCCGGGATTCTCCACGAAGAATTCCACTCCGAAGGTTTCGCCAAGCGCGGCGGCACTCTGGAAATGGTGCAGCTGTGGGTCAACCTGCCGGCCAAGGACAAAATGGCCGACGCCGGTTACCAGACGATTCTCGATGGCAACATCCCGAGCATCGCGCTCAAGGACCAGGCCGGCAGCCTGCGCTTGATCGCCGGTGAGTTCGACGGCCACACCGGCCCGGCGCGCACGTTTACCCCAATTGACGTCTGGGACCTGCGCCTCAACGGCGGCAAGTTGCTGACCCTGGACCTGCACGAAGGTCGTAACACGGCACTGGTCGTGTTGCGTGGCACGGTTCAGGTCAACGGTGTGGAACTGGTGCGGGAAGGGCAGTTGGCGTTGTTCGAACGCAATGGCCAACAGCTCAGCCTGGAAGCCAATAACGATGCCGTCGTGTTGCTGCTCAGTGGCGAGCCGATCGACGAACCCATCGTCGGCCATGGCCCGTTCGTGATGAACAGCGAGCAGGAAATCCACCAGGCCTTTGCTGACTTCCAGTCGGGCCGGTTCGGTCGGATGAGCGGTTGAACTCATTGTTGTAACGCTGTGGCGTGCCGGGCGAGGGCGACTACCCTTGCTTGGCCGCGTTTTAACGAATTATCAGGTTTCTCTCACGCCGGCCCATTCGGCATCGATAAAAATCGAGGACTACTCCCATGACTACCTCTTACAAACGTCTCGACAAGGATAACGCCGCCGTTCTGTTGGTCGATCACCAGGCGGGTCTGCTTTCTCTGGTGCGCGACATCGAGCCGGACCGTTTCAAGAACAACGTGCTGGCCCTGGCTGACCTGGCCAAGTACTTCAAGTTGCCGACCATTCTCACCACCAGTTTCGAAACCGGCCCCAATGGCCCGCTGGTGCCCGAGCTCAAGGCGCTGTTCCCGGACGCGCCGTACATTGCCCGTCCTGGTCAGATCAATGCCTGGGACAACGAAGACTTCGTCAAGGCGATCAAGGCCACCGGCAAGAAACAACTGATCATCGCCGGCGTGGTGACCGAAGTGTGCGTGGCGTTCCCGGCGCTGTCGGCACTGGCTGAAGGCTTCGAGGTGTTCGTGGTGACAGACGCTTCCGGCACCTTCAACGAGCTGACCCGTCAATCGGCCTGGGACCGCATGTCGGCCTCCGGCGCACAGTTGATGACCTGGTTCGGCCTGGCCTGTGAGCTGCATCGCGACTGGCGCAACGACGTGGAAGGCTTGGGCACCTTGTTCTCCAACCACATCCCGGACTACCGCAACCTGTTTACCAGCTACAACGCCCTGACCAACAGCAAGTAACCCCGGCGCACATCGCCCCCTTGTAGGAGCTGGCGAAGCCTGCGATCTTTTGATCTTCTTGGATTGCCAAAAGATCGCAGGCTTCGCCAGCTCCTACAATCCGTGCGATGTTTGCGTCATTGGTCCTTGCTGGAGTTGCTTGATGCTGTCACTGCTTACCGATCACCCGTTGCTCTGCGCGATGGCTTTGGTCCTTATCGATCTTGGGCTGTGGCGCCTGCTCAGTGCCAATGGCAGCAACTGGAAACTGGTGGTGCGGCTGGTGATTTTTTCGTTGTTCAGCGTCCTGCTGTTCAACGAAGGCCTGAACCCCATGGAACCGGCGCCCTGGGTCGACAACGTCCCGCTGCACCTGGCGGCCACCGGATTGCAGATCGGCTGGTGGCTGTTCGGTGCGCGTACCCTGACGGTGCTGATCGGCGCGGTGATGATGCAACGGGTCGGGCACACCGGGCGCTTGCTCCAGGATTTGCTCGGCGCGGTGATTTTCCTGATCGCGATCATCGCGGCGCTGGCGTATGTCCTCGATCTGCCGGTCAAGGGTGTGCTGGCGACCTCCGGTGCGTTGGCAATCATCGTCGGCCTGGCCCTGCAAAGTACCCTCAGCGACGTGTTCTCCGGGATCGTCCTGAACACCACCAAGCCCTATCAACTGGATGACTGGATCTCGATCGACGGCACCGAAGGTCGGGTCACCGATATCGACTGGCGCGCGACGCGCCTGCAAACGGCCCAGGGCAGCATGGCGGTGATCCCCAACTCCCTGGCGGCCAAGGCCAAGATCATCAATTTCAGCCGGCCCAGTGACATTTTCGGCGTCTCCATCAGCTTGCAATTGAGCCCGCACGCGCGTCCGCAAACCGTCATTGAAGCACTGGAGCGGGCGATGGAGGGTTGCCGTTATCTGTTGAACAAACCGGCGCCGTGTGTCGCGCTGAAAGGCTCCAGCGCCACCGGCGTGGAATACGAAATCAGTGGTTTCGTGGTCTCCATGGACCAGAAGCGCATGGTCCGTAATCAACTGTTCGACCTGGCATTCCGGCACTTGCAGGCCAGCGGTGTCAGCCTGTTGTCGAACGTCGAACCGAACGCACCTGCCAACCTGTCGCGGCCACGGGCATTGCTGGATGCGTCGAGTATTTTCTCGACCCTGCGTCAGGAAGAGAAAGAAACCTTCAGCCAGAACATGACCCTGCAAAACTTCCGCGCCGGTGAAATGATCCTGCCGGCAGGGGAGGTCAGCGATCATTTGTTCATCATCGAATCCGGCGTCGTGTCGGTGGAGCTGAGCCGTGGCGGGGTCAAGTTCGAGTCTGGGCGCATGGGCCCGGGTGAGGTGATCGGTGAGGGTGGGATTTTGTCCGATACGGCGCTACCGGCAGACTTCAGCGCCAAGACGTTCTGCAGCTTGTACCGGATCGAGAAGGAATACCTCAAACCGTGTCTGGATGCGCGACATGACATCAGCGAAGCGATGAAGGCGTTACTGGATTTCCGCTTGAACAAGGCTCAGACGTTGACTCAGGAAGCGCCTAGGGTTGTGCAGAAGAAGGGATTTTTGCAGTGGCTGCGCAATCGAGCGTAGGGGCTTGAAGGTCATGTACGCGGGTGCAATCGAGTGCGCCGTCAGCAGGCGCCTGGCGAACAATCTGTGCGCCGACCAGGGTACGGTCATGACTGTTCCAGTACTCGAGAGGCGCATGTTGCTAAATCATGCCAACGGGGCCGGCGATCAACAGCAAGGCTAGATAAGCCAGGGTTTGTCGACGCGTCAGGGGTTTTTTGCACGCCGACCGCCGCGCTGCGATCCGGGCGCGGCCATGTCCATGAATCTGGGCGAGCAGAAAGGCTTCGCGCGCCTGTTCCGGCATTTCCCACAACATGGATTCCAGGTGCCAACGCGATTCGTAATCCGGCGAAGTAGCAGGAGGCAAAGGCATTTCGGATGAGGACGACATGGGTAGGAGGTACTCGTTTCCGGCATCCTGGCCGCGTTATCAAGAATGAATCGCATTCTAGTGGTGTCGGTGCGGTGATGGCAATTACCCATATAGATTATTTTCAAGCCCGCCCATTGGCATCCTAATCTTCCCAATAATTGGCTATTTGCTGCAGGTTAGTGCGGGATTAACGTAGCTCCGCACCCATTTGACTGGAGCCCACCATGCAACCGCGTATCGATTTCTACACCGCTTCCCCAGATGCACTCAAAGCCATGATCGCGCTGGAAACCGCGGTGTCGAAGCTGCCTCTGGAAAAGTCGTTGATTGAACTGGTCAAGCTGCGCGCTTCCCAGATCAACGGCTGCGCCTTCTGCGTCGACATGCACACCGCCGATGCCCGCAAGGGCGGTGAAACCGAACGTCGGCTGTACGCGGTGTCGGTCTGGCGTGAAACGCCGTTCTTCACACCCCGCGAACGTGCGGCGCTGGCCTGGACCGAATCCCTGACGCTGCTGAGCCAGACCCATGCCCCTGACGAAGACTACGAACTGGCCACCGCGCAGTTCACGCCCAAGGAAATGGTCGACCTGACCTTGGCGATTTCCACCATCAACAGCTGGAACCGCCTGGCGGTAGGCTTCCGCAAAATGCCTCAGGAGTAATAACACCCAAGGCTCAATGAGCATCGGCACTCGGCGCGGCCGGTGGTTGCACCTTGCGCATCAAGGGCACCATCGCCGTGGCGATGATGAAGCAGACCATGATCATCAGGAATGCGTCGCCGTAGGTTTGCGTCTGCGCTTCGCGGTAGGTCAGCAGCCAGAGTTGATGCAGGCTGGCGGTGACGCCCACATCACCGCTTTGGCCGAGGGCTGCGAAGTTGTTGCCGACCTGGGACAGCCACTGATTCAGTGCTTCATTGGTGCTGTTGAGGTTTTCCGCCAACCGGGTGAAGTGCAAGTTGGTGCGGTCATTCAGAATGGTCGCGCACGCGGCGATGCCGATGGCACCCCCAAGGTTTCGCATCAAGTTGAACAGTCCCGAGGCGTGTTTGAGCCGCGCTGGTGCCAGTCCGCCGAGGGTCAGGGTCACCGCTGGCGGCACCGCCAATTGTTGGGCAATCCCGCACAGCGCTTGCGGCAGCATCAATTCCTTAGCCCCCCAGTCATGGGTGATCGGGCTGAAATCCCACATCGACAACGCGAACAACCCAAGGCCGAACATCATGATCCAGCGCAGATCGATGCGGTTGGCCAGAAAGGCGTACAGCGGAATCGCCATGATCTGGAACACCCCGGTGGAGAAAACCGCCAGACCAATGTCCAGCGCACCGTAGCCACGCACCCGACCGAGAAACAGCGGTGTCAGGTAAATGGTCGCGAACAGGCCGATCCCGGTGACAAACGAAAAGAAGCAGCCAAGGGCGAAGTTACGGTCTTTCAAGGCGCGTAAATCGACGATCGGGTTGGCGACGTGCAGGGTTCTACCGATGAACGCCAGGCCGGCCAGTCCGCTGATCCATGCCGTGGTCAGAATCGTGCTGTCGCTGAACCAGTTCCAGCGCGGGCCTTCTTCGAGGGTGTATTCCAGGCAACCGAGAAACAGCGCCATGAACACCATGCTCAAATAGTCGGCGCCTTTGAGCAGCGACAATTCCGGCTGGTCGATTTTCACCAGCATCGGCACCGCCACGGCGACGAAAATCCCCGGCACCAGGTTGATGTAGAACAGCCAGTGCCAGGATGAAATATCGGTAATCCAGCCACCGATTACCGGGCCAAGTGTCGGTGCCAGCGAGGCCACCGCGCCAATGGTTGCAGCAGCGATCACCCGTTGCTTGCCGGTGAAGAAAACGAACGCCGTGGTGAACACCAGCGGGATCATCGAACCACCGAGAAACCCTTGTAGCGCGCGGAAGGCGATCATGTTCTGAATGTTCCAGGCCGCGCCGCAGAGCAGGCTGGCCAGGGTGAAACCCACTGCTGAAGCGCAGAACAACCAGCGTGTCGAGAACACTCGGGAGAGCCAGCCGGACAGCGGGATCACGATGATTTCGGCGATCAGGTAACTGGTTTGTACCCACGCCGTTTCGTCGGTGCCGGCCGAGAGCCCGCCGCCGATGTCACGCAGCGAGGCTGAGACGATCTGGATATCCAGCAGCGCAATGAACATGCCGATGCACATGGTGGCGAAGGCGAAAACCTTGGTCGCCGTTGCCATGTCGGCGGCATTGAACGGTTGCGCGGGGACGGTGAGAGCGCGGCTCATGGCGCGCTGGCCACGGCCGGGGTTGCAGGTTCCTTGCGAGTGTCCACTTCAGCGGTGACCGACAGGCCTGGACGCAGATGGCCGAGCACGCCATCGGCCGGATCAAGCAGGATGCGCACCGGCACCCGCTGAACGATTTTGGTGAAGTTGCCCGTGGCGTTTTCCGGCGGCAGCACGCTGAACTGCGAACCACTGGCCGGCGCGAGACTGTCCAGATGACCGTGGAATTCCTGCCCCGAGAGCACGTCGGCATGAATGATCACCCGTTGCCCCGGTGTCATTCGCGATAGCTGATCTTCTTTGAAGTTGGCATCGACCCACAGCCCGCTGGCCGGTACCACCGACAGCAGTTGCGAACCGGCCTGTGCATAAGCGCCGACCCGCGCCCGGCGATTGCCGATCACGCCGTCCACCGGGGCCTTCAGTTCGGTGTAACCCACGTCCAACTGTGCCAGATCACGTTCGGCAAGAGCCTGCATCAGCGCGGCGCGGGCTTGTTGTTTCTGGGTTGCGATCACGTTCAGCTGACGTTGCGCGTCGAGCAATTCAGCCTGGGCCCGGGCGCTGAGGGCCTGGGCGGTCTTGAAGGTGGCGTTGGCGCGTTGGGCGCTTTCCACCGAGACGGCATTGCTGCCGACCAGTTTTTTGTAGCGAGCATCATCATCCCGGGAACGGACGGTTTCGGCGCCGGCGGCATCGATCCCGGCGCGGGCCTGGCCGATCACCGCGTGTTGCAATTCTTCGGTGGCATCGAGATTGGCGAGCAGCGCTTCTTCGGCGGCCACTGCGCCTTCGGCCTTGGCCAGGTTGGCGCGGTAATCGCGGGAGTCGAGACGAATCAGCACATCGCCGGCCTTGACCTTCTGGTTGTCGGTGACCAGCACTTCTTCGATGTAACCCGCCACCTTCGGCCCGATCACCGTTACATCGCCGCCGATGTAAGCGTCGTCGGTCTCTTCAATGAAACGGCCGGCGGTCCACCAGTGAGTCGCGTACAGCCCGGCGAACACCAGGGCAGCGATGACCGCCGTCAGCAAGATCAACCGTTTGAGCAGGGGAGGCTTGGGTGTGCTCACCGGGACAGCAAGGTCGGGTACAAGGCTGGGCATGCTGGTCATGGAGATTACCTGTGGGAAACCGGTCTTTATTACGCGTGTAATATGACGTTGGTAATATTTGGTGGCAATTGATTTCTGTTGCCGGTCGTCAGGTGCTGCGGAGGAGGACTGGCTGTTGACGCTCGGGTATCAACAAAGAAATGACACAAACGGAAATCGGAGACGGTCATTTCGGAAACCTCCCACACCCAGCATTTGAGCTTCCCGGTAGGGTCAACGGCCCCGGCACCCTGCCGAGCCCCCAAGGAAGAACGAACCATGACCAGAAAGGCCGTTATCGTTTTCAGCGGCGGACAAGACTCAACCACCTGCTTGATCCATGCATTGCCGATGTACGATGAAATTCATTGCATTACGTTTGATTATGGCCAGCGCCATAGTGCGGAAATCGAAGTGGCGCAACAGCTTTCAAAACAGCTTGGCGTGAAGGTGCACAAAGTATTAGACACTTCATTGTTGAGCGAACTGGCCATTAGCAGTTTGACGCGCGACCACATTCCAGTTGCAAGGAGTACGGTGGGCGGCGTGCCTGATACGTTTGTGCCGGGCAGGAATATTCTGTTTTTAACGTTGGCTTCTATTTATGCCTATCAAGTAGGCGCTGAAGCTGTCATCACGGGTGTGTGTGAAACAGAGAGCTCTGGCTACCCGGATTGTGGCGATGAGTTTGTTAAGGTGTTGAACAACGCCATCCACTTGGGCATGGACTATAAGGTACGAATCGAGACGCCGCTTATGCGGCTTAATAAAGCTGAGACCTGGGCTTTGGCTGATTATCATGAGCAGCTTGATTTGATTCGTTTCCATACATTGACTTGCTACAACGGGATAATGGGGAGTGGGTGCGGCGACTGTGATGCGTGTGCTCTTCGTGCAAAAGGATTGAGTGAGTTTTTGGAAGGTAGAGCAGAGGTTGTTCACAGTCTAAAAGTTAAATTAGAACTATAGGGTGTAGCGCATAACGGGGGAGGGTCGATTAGCAGCTAATTCACACTCCCCTAGGTCTTATGCGGTTTTAGCTTCAGATATGTATCTTTTAAATAATGATCTTGCCCCATAGGCCGGCAGAATATTGAAAATGGCGAAGCACATTTTTATGGTTATTTGTACATAAACTATCTTAAGGATATCGCTGTTTTGCATGGTTCCATAAAACGCAATAAAGCAAAAAATGAAACTGTCTATTATTACGGCAAAAAAAGTGCTGAAAAATACTCGCAAGAATAAAAATCTTGAGTTTGTAAGTTTTTTTATTCTGCACAGAAGATAAGAGTTGACGTATTCAGAAAAAAGGAAAGAAATGCAGGATGCTACTAATGCAGATGACACATGTGTAATCACCTCGCTGTAGGGTTCGTCGAGTTTCCAACCAGTTAAGCCTGGAAGAAAGCTGGTGGTGCTCAGCAAAATTATAATAAATGCATTACTTGCAAAAGCGAACAGTATGGCTCGTCTCGCGAGTCTGAGTCCATAAGATTCATTCAGTATGTCAAC
>NZ_JBBWCB010000150.1:0-12669 GCF_039888995.1 Pseudomonas rossensis
ATCAGGTCAGTCTGCTCAGCCAAAGGGATAAACTCGTCGGGGCTCAGCAGCCCCAGTTCCGGATGCTGCCAGCGCAGCAACGCTTCCACCGAAACCACCTGCTTGCCGCCCATGTTGTAGCGCGGCTGGTAATGCATCACGAACTCGTTGTTCTTGATCGCCCGGCGCAGGTCGTTTTCCAGTTGCCGACGATGCTGGATCTGATCGTTCATGTGCGGCGCAAAGTAGCACCAGGTCTTCTTGCCGTTGGATTTAGCCTGATACAGCGCAATGTCGGCACACCGGATCAGCTCATTGGGAATGTGACCCTGACGCCGACTCAAGGCGACACCGATGCTCGCGCCGATGTGCAGCGTGTGATGCTCGTAATGAATCGACTGCAGCAGGCTCTCGAGCAAACGTTCGCAGAACCGGTCGATTTCGGCGTGGCTGTCCATGCCGTTGAGCACCAGCACAAACTCATCACCACCGAGCCGGGCGACCAGATCGATGTCCCGCGTGCACTCGCGCAATCGGGTGGCCACTTCCAGCAGTACGGCGTCGCCAGCCGGGTGGCCAAGGGAGTCGTTGATCGGCTTGAAGTTATCCAGATCGATCATCAACAGCGCCAGCGCCGCCGAATGCCCTTTCTGCGCCAGGGCCTCGTCGAGGAAACGCGCCAGTTTGTTGCGATTCGGCAGCCCCGTCAGGGCATCGTGCAACGACAGATGCTGGATCTGGGCATGGGCAGCGACTTCATCGGTGATGTCGCTGGCCGTTCCGCGATAGCCCATCACCGCGCCCTTGCGATGGATCGGTCGTGCCGAAACCCGGCAAATACGTTGTTGCCCCGACTGATCGCGATAGGAGCAGCGCAAATGGCTGACGGGCTGTTCTTCATTAAGCTTATGCAGCCACAGCGACAAGGGCAGCGTATCGCAATTGAGCAGTTGCCCGATGTCCTGCCCTATCCATTGCTGATCGGAAAAACCGGTGACGGTGGCGAAACGTCCTGACAGATAAGAGATGCAATGCTTGTCGTCGATTTCCCAGATCCAATCGGAAGCGGCCTCAGCCACGGCACGAAAACGTTCTTCACTGGCCTCCAGCGCCTGGTTCGATAAATCGAGGCTGGTGTAGCTGGCATCCACGTGCCCGGACGTGCGCAAGACATACCGGAAGAAATAAGCTGTTAACAACGCCAGCACCAACAGCGCGCCGCCCAATGGCGGCAGCAGCGACCAGAGCAACTGGTGACCCGGTTGCTCAAGTCGGGAAACCAGGCTGTAGCCGGTGTCCGCCAGTGCTACGGCTGGCCTTCCGGGCGAGATGGCGTTATCAGGCGCCAGGTTTAAATCATGCAAGCCGTAATCGGCGCTCAGGGCGCTGAGCTTGTCAGGGCTTAATTGGTCGACAAACACCAGCACCGAGGTGCTTTGAGGATCGACCGCCGGCCTTTCGTCATTGGGGACGATCGCGGCAGCCGTCAGCAATGCCGGTTTGCCCTCGAACAGCGTGAACTGACTGACGGGATCAATGAGGCTTTCCTGACGCTGGACGGCCTGTATCAGCGTCGCCATGGATGCCGAAAGAGAGGTGGTCGCCGCCTCCTGCACCTGAAGCCCGCGCACCACGGCGTATTTGGTTTGCTGATGATCGACCACGAAGACGCCATCGTAGTGATCGATGCTGAACAAGGTTTTGCCCAGGTTCTGCTCGACGTAGGCCCATTGCACATCGACCTTGCCGTTCAAATGGTCGTAGGCGCTCGTCCAGTTTGCATAACTGGCGACGTAGTTTTTCGAGGCGGTGATGCGATTTTCCAGCGCACGCTGGGTGTAGAACGTGGTCTTGGCCAGGTCCTGGGCGTCCAGCCTCCCGGCAATGTTGAACAAGGCCAACAGGGCGATCAGCACACCCAGAACAATCAGCAAGCCGACGACAAACACCAGGTTACGGGTTATCGGCGTATGACGGGGAGCGGTGACGGTGGTAACGGCGGTCATATCCATGCACTTGATCCTGTCAATCGATTGCCTGAACGGGATGCGACGCTCGCGAGCTTTTTTACCAGGACACTGGCCGAACGTTTATTGACCATAGCAGCCATGCCGGGCCTTGGCGCAGGGATAGCGCGAGTCATTGCCGCAATTAAAGAACCGTTCACACAACCATTGCCAATCGACGGCTGCAGCCCTGTAATTGCAAGCAACGCCCGCGTACTCCCGACTGGGTACGTCGCCATCGTTTGTTATCGCGCAAGAAAAGGAAGTCATGACATGCCCCTCATCCCCCAGCACTTCATCCTCCATGAAACCGAACACTGGATCGTCAACCACCGCCTCAACTCGGCACTGCCGGGTTACATGATGCTCGGCGCCCGAGCGAACGTCAGCGCGCTCCACGAACTGCCCGAAAGCGCCCTCGCCGAGCTCGGCCCGCTGCTGGCGAAAACTCAACGGATTGTCGAAACGTTGTTCAAACCCAAACGGCTGTACATCGGTCGCTACGGACATGTGCCCGGCCATCCGATTCACTTTCATGTCATACCGATCTACGACTGGGTCGAGGATTTGTTCTGGCAGGATGCACGCTACAGAGTGCTAGAGACCTTCTCATCCCCCCACCCGGAAAGCATCACCGACGGTGCCGAGCTGACGCTGTTTGTCTGGCGTGAGTTTTGTGAACGGCCTGATCCGCCGACTGCACCGGGAATGACAGTAGAAGCAGCGATCAGCCACCTGCGCGAGGCTTTCGCCTGAAACGCACGCCGACCACTCGTCAACCAATCGGCACCAACCGCCCTGCCCTTCATACCAACATCAGGTAACGACTCATCTTTGGAGACGCACCATGATGACCATCAAAATGACTTCGCTATTACTGGCTGGAGTGCTGTCCGCCATGTCCGTCGGCATTTTTGCAGCCTCAGGCGATGGCGCTGATGCAACCGGCACCCAATCGGGTTCAATCGGCGGCTCGACAATGGCGCCCAACAATAACCCTGGCCAACCTTCGGGCGACCACAACGCTGACGGCGGCAATAGCGGGTCGGGCTCTTCCAGCGGTGGCAACGGCGGTAACGGTGGAAACAGCGGCTCTGGCGCGGGGGGTGGCACTGGTGCTGCGGGGGGAGGAACCGGCGGTGCCGGAGGCGGAACAGGCAGCTGAACGCGTAAAGGCAGCCGATGATTGGAGATCGTCGGCTGCTGTCATTTGGTTGCTACACACCGGCATGTGACCGCCGGCAGGTTCCACTTGCCGTTCAACACCTCGGGCTTGAACCCAAACAAACGCATGGTCAGATTGAACCTACCCTTCGGCCTTGACCACGCGAGTGAGCGTTGGAACCTCCCACGTCTTCAACGTCTGTGCGTCTTCGGGCGCGGTCTGAAGCGCTGCTTTGATTTCAGGGTCCAGCGCATCCATGCTGAAGGTTTTTCCGGGTTCGATACCGATACGCTTCATCTGCGCCAGGATCGGTTGGTCGGTGATGTGCGCAGGGTGCACTTTGAGCAATTCGGCGGCGTAGGCGAAGTAGTCGGCCGCCGACATTGAGTCGACCAGGATCTTTGGCGGGGTCTTCATGTCCACGGCCGGGTCAATGTTCACGCGGGCCGGCTCGGGGCTTTTACCCTGCCGGGACAACGGTGTCACGGTGTAGCCAGCCTGAATTTTGTGCACAGCCGCGTAGTCCGCAGCGCCGTCGGTCTTGGTGCGGCCAATGACCCAGACAAAGGGCGTAGGCGCCGGCAGATGGTTCAGTCCGGCAGGCACCGTCCCGGTCCAGCCCGGCGGTGTCACCAGAAACTGTCCCGCTTGGGTGCCCGTGGTGCGCCAGCCCGGTGAGGCAAATACATCGGTCCACATGTCGAGCATCGGCAGCAGGTAAAAACGCCCGGCCGTATCGGGCGCTGCGATCACCAGCGGTTCTTTGGTCAAATCCAGCCAGGCAATGGAATACAAGGTGTCGAAGTTCGAGCGCACCACCCCTTTGAAATCTGTAGGGGGATACTGCGGCACGCTGACAAACATATTCATCGGACCTTTACCGAATTCCTTGCCCGATTCGATGTTGGTGAATTGCTTGCGGGTGATGTCCATGGTCAACAGCGGGTACAAATAAAGGTAGGCATCCACGCCGATGGCGTGTGCTTCTTCGGCTGTGACTTTCGATTGAGCGTGGCTCGCAAGCGGAAAGATGGCGCAGGCTGCAACGGTTATAGCAACGGCTGTCAATGCTTGAGTAATCAACATTCTGACGATCATCCGTGCGGTGGGGAGACCTGCCGGGATCGGCAGCGTTACCCCAACTCTAGACGATCAATTGAAGAGGATCTGACAGGCAGACAGCCGGCTGGCCGGGGTGTTGCGCGGGTGAAACAACATCGAGAGACACCTCAACGATCCGAACGCAGCAGAGCCTCGACACCGCCCTCCATCGACAGCACCGCCGAGCGGTTTCGCCCCGAATGCTTGGCTTGATACAGCGCCGCATCCGCACGTTCGATGAACACTTCCATGCTGTCCCGCCCCGTCGGCACAAACGAATAACAACCCAGACTGACCGTCACGAAGCCCGAGGGTGAACCGCTGTGGATGATGTTCTTGTCCATGACGCTGCGGCGGATCTGCTCGGCAATCACCATCGCGCCGTGAATGTCGGTGTCGGGCAGCAATACCGCAAATTCCTCACCGCCGTACCGCACGGCCAAATCGGCTTTTCGATGGCAGCACCCCTTCACCGCCCGCGCCACTTCAGCCAGGCAATGGTCCCCTGCCACGTGGCCGTAAGCGTCGTTGTAGCGCTTGAAGTAATCGATATCGAGCATGATCAGGCTCAGCGAACTCGACTGCCGGGCACCTCGGCCGAACTCGATGTCCAGCGCCCCCTCGAACAGCCGGCGATTGCCCAGGCCGGTCAGGCTGTCGTGGGTCGCGATCAGCTTCAGCGCTTCCTTCGCCTTGCGCAAATCCGCCTCGACCTGTTCGCCGACACGCACCTGATAAAGGAACACCCAACCGAACAACCCCACGCCCAGCACCACCAAGGCAACGATGACCGTGGAGCGAAACGCCGTGTCGTTCCAATCCTTGAGAATCGAATCCCTGGACGAGGCGGCAGACACGACCAGCGGATAAGTGTCGAGCTGACGGTAGCCATACAACCGCACAACACCATCGACCAGCGAGCTGAACATTGCGTTACCGGAGGGCGCGTTGGGCAGCAATTTCTCGAAGATCTCGCTCTTGGCCAGTGATGTGCCAATCAGCGATTCCACAAACGGCCGTCGCGCCAGCAGCGTTCCGTCGGTCAAGCCCAAAAACATCGAACCGTTGTCATCAATGCTGAAGCTTTTGAAGAACTGATCGAAGTACGCCATCTTGATGCCGGCCAACAAGACGCCCTGGAAATTGCCATTCTTGTCGTTTACCCGTTTGGATATCGGGATGATCCATTCGCCATTTTTCCGACTGCGAATCGCCGGCCCGATGTGCGCCAGGGACGAGACGTTCTGCTGGTGGAACTTGAAATAATCGCGATCCCCCACACCAGGTCCGCGTGGCAGTTCGTCGAAAGAGGTAACGACCCACTGCCCCTTTTGGTCGAACAGAAATATCCCGTGCAATTGATTCAGCGCCTGCACCCGCCGGGCGAACGTTTTCTGCAAGCGTGCCTTTTGGGGCGCGCCGAAACCATCAACCTGAATCCAGTCGGCCAGACTGGTCAGCACCAGATCGGCTTGCATGAAGGTGTCTTCGGCCTGCTGCGCCATGGCCCGCGTCAGGTTTGTAGACGCCACTTGCGCCAATGCCAGGTCATGCCGGCGCGATTGCTCCAGTTGCAGGTAAAGCAAACCGCACAGGCTCAGGCACACGACCGCAATAAACAGTACCGCTGCTTTGCGCAGAGGTAACCGTTTCAACGTGACGCCGGTGGCGTTGTGCGGATCGTGAAGGGGGATAGGCAAAAGCTCGTCCTGTAAGGGTAAGGCATGGGCAACACCCCAAAACCCTTATTTTTTGTGAGCTTAGTCTACGGGGGGGTATGGGGCAAATGTCCTTTGGCAAGCCGCCGCATCGCACTGTGCAAATGCGCCCGAGCACTTTCTGCATCCCCCAGGCGCATTTGCTCATAGGCCCGCTGGGCAATCTCATGGGGCACCGGCTTGAGTTCACGCTGGGTCGCCATCGCCATCAACTGCACCTGAGCGGCACGTTCAAGGTAATACAGATCATCCCAGGCTTCGGCGATGATTGGCCCGGCGACGATCACCCCGTGGTTCTTCAAAAACAGAATGTCGGCATCACCCATGACGCTGGCAATCCGGTCGCCTTCAGATTCGTCGAGCGCCAGACCGTTGTAGTCCTCGTCCACCGCCGTACGACCGTAGAATTTCGAGGCCGTCTGCCCCAGCCACAACAGCGGCGGGCGTGGATTCAGCCAACGGGGTATTGCCATTGGCGCTGTTCCCGCAGGGCTGCATTTACCGTCAACGGGCCATCCGCCTGCTGGATGTGGCTCAACGGCCCTGGCGGGTTGCGTTTGGCAGTCATAGCCTGACGGGCATTCAGGCGGCGGTGGCTTCAGGTTTGGGCGTATCGGTGCTGCCCGCTTCGGCGGTACTGCCTGAGCACAGTGTGTGCGCCGACCTGCCCGAATTGCCACCGACCGAGTTGGCATTGATCAGCCGGGAGGGCGCGTTGACCAAGTTGCAACGGGCGTTGGTGGAGTTTTTGCGCGAGGAACTGGGCCAGACATAATTACCCCAACAAAAAATGGGCGCCTCGAGGCCGCCCATTTCAATAAAGCCCGAACAACCTTTAGATCAACTTGTCGATCTCTTCCAACGTCACTCGGGGAATGAGCTCACCCGGAATCCTTGAGGAACTGGACAGGTTGTAGACCTGAAAATCATCATCCACGACGTACTTCGACAAGATCTCGAACGACGGCAGGATTCGCGTATAAAAATGCTGATCAAGCAGGCATGGCGACGCGAACGTGCCGGCCCCTTCGTAAAAACGGCTTACAGACTGATTCAAGTCGACGCCGACCAGAAACACCTTGGTAAACCCCACGTGATACGCAATCTGCAAAGCCAGATAAGCCACGGTACGGGCATCAAAAAAACCGCGTTTAAGGTTCTTGCTGAAACCAAGGGTTCTATTGCGGCCATTTCCGAGTTTGCGACTTCTGACGAGTTCTTTATCGGCCCTGAAAACCAGGTCGGTCCAGGAGAGCTTGGGTGCTCGGCCGAGTAAGTAAAGTTCGCCCTCAGGCGCTACCGTCGTATGCCAGATGTGCTCTTGCCACAGTGCAACCCGCTGACTAATACGCATGGCCTGTGAAAACAGTTCGGGTTGCTGTTGGGAAAAGCCTTGATCCGTACAGGCATAAAAGAACGGCTTGATACCTGTCCCGGAGAACATGGAAATGGCGCCGTTCATCGTGATCATCGGAACGTCTGCAAACTTTTCCAATGGAAAATCTTTAGCGGACGCCCCCGAGGCAATGATAAAAACAGCTCCTTTTTGAATGTTGCGGCACTCATCGAGGTCATGCACCTCAAGCATACCTGTGATGAGTGAGGTTTTTTTTGCGCAACATCCATGGTCAATTCCCTATCCCTTCACATCGATGATCGGTAACTATTTTGTATTGTGTTAGTTTCAACAGGTGAGCCAACCTTGGGGCTTTACCAACTCCTGAATCTGCGACGGAGCGCAAAGGTAGACGCAGAGCGCTTGCATCGTAGGTGCATCAATGACCTGCAAGTCCCGCTTCCTTCACGGCCATTGCCGGTTTTGCCCCGTCGCGACAGCGGAAGTTCCTGCTCGTCGCACATCCAGAACGGGCAGTTCCGAAGGCAGATTCAATCCCCGCAGTACCGCGGAATCGTACCCGTATACATCAGGTTTAAACATCACTCGACCATCGTTACTCAGGTCCACGGTCCAGTAAGCCAACAGCACCGGCACCTTGACGGGAAGCCTGATGTTTTCGGTCTTGCCGTTAGCCAACTGGGCCTGTATCCCGGCGCTGTTCCAACGAACCGGGTCGTTGAACAGTAGCTCTACTAACTGCAGTGGGTTCTCCACTCGTATGCAGCCTGAACTGGTGGCACGGCGCGATTGCGCAAACAACTCGCGATGCGGCGTGTCGTGGAGATAAATCGAATAGTCATTGGGAAACCGAATGACCACCTGCCCCAGCGAGTTATCCGGCCCGGCATCCTGTCGCAGCGTGATACCGCGCGCGTTATCCCAGTCGACGGTCGACGGATCGAGCGCATTCCCCTCTCGATCAAGGGCTCTTATACGGTTGGCGGCAAGGTAGCCAGGATCTCGTTGAATCTTCGGCAGCATGTCTTTGACGAGGATGGTCGGTGGCACGGTCCAGGTGGGGTTGAACGTTACATAAGTAATCTCGGATTGAAACACCGGCGTACTGCGGAACGGCTTACCGACCTGAACCCGGGAACGCCATATCGCTTTACCGTCGCGATAGAGCGCCACTTTGTAACCCGCAATATCAACGATGACAAAAGTGCCCTGAAGTTTGAACAGCAACCAACGCGCGCGCTCCATGTTCACCCGAACCTGGTCTATCCGCGCCTCTACGGGCACATTCAACGCAGCCAGTGTCGCGGCCCCCGCCACGCCATCCGCCCCCAGGTATTGCTCGGCTTGATACTTTTTCACCGCCGTGGCGACGCTGTCGTCGTAATCAGTGCGTTGCTTCTTTGAAGGGGCCAGATAACCACCCACCACCAAACGTGCTCGCAACTGCGCGACAGAAGTGTCATCCATGCCTGGCTTGAGCGATTGGCCTTCGGCAATCTTCGGCCAGCCGCCCGCGTCCCGAACCTTGCGCAGTTGCGCCAGGCCCACGCGCAGGCTGCGGTAAACCGTCTCTTGTGGCGGCGCTTCGGCGAAAGCGCGTGCCACGTCATGAGCATCGAGCGCGGCGAACAAGTTATTCATGTCTCCACGAGGATCGGCACCGACAGGGTCGAAATTCCAATGGATGTCCAGACGCGAAGGGTCAACCTTGCCGCGCCGTAATTGCAGCAGCGCCGTGATAAAGGTCCGGGTTGCCGCGATATCGAACGCCGCCCGTTGCGCCACCGTCGGCTCTGCTGCCTGCATCGACGCTCTGGCGTTCGCCAACTCATCAATATGAAAGTCCGCAGGGTCCACCCCATCGGCCTGGGTCTCTCTCAGGCTTTTCAATAACTGGATGACATCGCTGTCGTTCGCCCAGGCCGAGCGATAACCCCGATGCATGTAAAAATCCATGACCACGCGACTCGGATCCACCCGTTGATGGCCACGGGAGGTGAGCAAGGGTGGAAACGATGAACTCAATGGCTCAAGTGCCGCCTGAATCGTTTGAGCGACGTAATCGTCAGGTGCTGCGCCAGTTTTGCCGATGACTGCAGATACCGCCTCAATCGGCGAACTTTCTGCAATCGCTGCGCCGCTGATCAGAAAGCCCATAAAAAAGATGCGGCTTATGACGAATAACCTTGTTAACTGCCCCATGGATAATCCTTAATCGCCCCGTATTCAACGGCTAGCATCCTGCACACTGCTAGACTCGAAGCATTAATGTGAGACTTACATATGGCGCTAGACCGCTTTGGTTTCCTATTCACGGCCCTGCTGCTGACGTCAGTTTCGGTACCGGCAGCCTACGCCGATTCGCTTGCAGCCGCGCTGCTCAAAGCAGCACCTGGCGCCAACGCCAAAGTCATCGGGCTGGCCGTACGCGCGACCCAATGCAGCTTGGCCCAAGGTAAAGCACCTGTCCAAAGACTTGCTGTCATCGACTACTCACTGCCTTCGACCGAACAACGGTTGTGGGTGTTCGATCTGAAGAAACGTAAATTACTGTTCCACGAACTGGTTGCCCACGGTCGCAACAGCGGCGAGAACATGGCGGTCAAGTTCTCCAACCAGAATGAAAGCTTTGCCACCAGCCTCGGTTTGTACCGCACCCAGTCGAGCTATGTCGGCCAGAACGGTTATTCCTTGCGCATGGAAGGTCTGGAGCCGGGTTTCAATGACAACGCATTTGAGCGGGCGATCGTTATTCACGGGGCGCCCTATGTCAGTCCGGTGCTTGCCCGAGCGAATGGCCGGATTGGTAGAAGCCTGGGTTGTCCGGCTGTGCGGCCGGCGATTGCGCACAAGTTGATTGATTCGATGAAGGATGGGCAGTTGTTGTTTTCTTACTATCCGGATCAACGCTGGTTGAAGTCGTCTTCGTATATCAATTGCGGTGGCGGCACTGTGGCCGCAGCGTCAACACCCAATTCACGCCAATAGATACGGCTTGAACCTGTCAAAACTGTAATCTGCGCCTCAGCCTGCTGAAAGGCACCGCCCGTTAGCCTCGTCATCAAGCTCTCTCCACGCTGGCGGACCGGGAACACGGCATGCATTCCAACACATCAAGACGCACCTTCGTGAAGGGCCTGGCCGCGGGCGGGCTCCTCGGCGGCCTCGGGTTATGGCGCACGCCTGTCTGGGCGGTCACCAGTCCCGGCGAGCCTCAGGTGCTGGCGGGCACCGATTTCGACCTGCTCATCGGCGAAACCCCGGTCAACATCACCGGCAACCCGCGCACCGCGATGACCATCAACGGCGGTATTCCCGGGCCCCTGCTGCGTTGGCGCGAAGGCGACACGGTGACGCTGCGGGTGAAGAATAAACTCAATGCCGACACCTCCATTCACTGGCACGGCATCTTGTTGCCGGCCAACATGGACGGCGTGCCGGGGCTGAGCTTTCACGGCATCGAGCCGGATGGAATGTACGTTTACCAGTTCAAGGTCCGGCAGAACGGCACTTACTGGTACCACAGCCATTCAGGCTTACAGGAACAGTCCGGCGTTTACGGGCCGTTGGTGATCGATGCGAAGGAACCGGAGCCTTTCCAGTACGACCGCGACTATGTGGTGATGCTTACCGACTGGACCGACGAAGACGCCGTCGACCTGATGAAGACGCTGAAAAAACAGTCGGACTACTACAACTACAACAAGCCCACCGTGGGTGATTTCATCCACGACGTCAGCGAGAAAGGTTGGGGTTCCACGGTCGCCGACCGAAAGATGTGGGCCGAAATGAAGATGAATCCCACAGACCTGGCCGACGTCAGCGGCGCGACTTACACCTACTTGATGAACGGCCAGGCGCCGAACTCGAACTGGACGGGCGTGTTCCGGCCGGGCGAGAAGCTGCGCCTGCGCTTCATCAATGGCTCCGCCATGACGTACTTCGACGTGCGCATTCCCGGGCTGAAAATGACAGTGGTCGCTGCGGATGGGCTGCACGTCAAACCGGTGAGCGTCGATGAGTTTCGCATTGCGGTGGCGGAGACCTACGATGTGATTGTCGAACCGACCGAAGCGGCTTACACCTTGTTCGCCCAGTCGATGGATCGGACTGGCTTCGCACGCGGCACGCTTGCAGCGAAGGCTGGTTTATCCGCGCCGGTACCGCCGCTGGACCCTCGACCGCTGGTGACCATGGATGACATGGGCATGGGAGGGATGGATCACGGCAGCATGGCGGGCATGGATCACAGCGCCATGGCCATGCCCGGCATGCAGTCCCATCCCGAGACGGAAAAAGACAACCCGCTGGTGGACATGCAAGCCATGACCACCACCCCCAAACTCGACGATCCCGGCCTGGGCCTGCGCAACAACGGCCGCCGCGTCCTGACCTATTCCGACCTGCGCAGCACCTTCGAAGACCCGGACGGCCGCGACCCGAGCCGTACCATCGAACTGCACCTCACCGGCCACATGGAAAAATTTGCCTGGTCGTTCAACGGTGTGAAGTTCTCCGACGCCGAACCCGTGCGCCTCAAATATGGCGAGCGGGTTCGGGTGGTGCTGGTCAACGACACGATGATGACCCACCCGATCCATCTGCACGGCATGTGGAGCGACCTCGAAGACGAGAACGGTGAGTTCATGGTGCGCAAACACACCATCGACATGCCGCCCGGTTCCCGACGCAGCTATCGGGTCACCGCCGATGCCCTCGGCCGTTGGGCCTATCACTGCCATCTCCTGTACCACATGGAAATGGGCATGTTCCGTGAAGTTCGCGTGGAAGAATGAGGCGCTACCCATGACCAGACTCACTCCCCTCTCTTTGGCACTCGTGACCGCGAGCCTGACACTCTCTTCGGCGATGGCCGCCACCGACGACATGCAGAACATGGATCACAGCCAGATGCCGGGCATGGACCATAGCCAAATGCAAAGCATGGACGACGGCCAGATGCAGCCCGCCGCGCCGACCGAAAGCCGCACGCCGATCCCGGCGCTGACCGATGCCGACCGCGCCGCCGTGTATGCCAGTCCGTCCGGCCACAAGGTGCATGACACCGCGCTCAACCATTACTTGCTCGCCGACAAACTTGAATGGCAGGACGCTGACGACGGCAGCACCCTGGCCTGGGATCTCTCCGGCTGGATCGGCGGCGACATCGATCGCCTGTGGCTGCGCTCCGAAGGCGAACGCACCAACGGCAAAACCGAAGACGCCGAAATCCAAGCCCTGTGGGGGCACGTAATCTCCCCGTGGTGGGACGTGGTGACCGGCATTCGCCAGGATTTCAAACCTGGCGACCCGCAAACCTGGGCCGCGTTTGGCGTGCAAGGC
>NZ_JBBWCB010000016.1:0-65851 GCF_039888995.1 Pseudomonas rossensis
CGATGGTACTGGGCGCAAGGGCTCGGTGGCTCCTGGCTCAGCCAGTGCGGCCAGTCCTGAGGCGCCAGTTGCATCGCCAATCCGATGCGTCGCGCCTCCATGCGCAGGGCCATACGGCCGCTCTGGTGGCGCGACGGTCGCAACCATGCCAGCGGACTCAGTACCACCAACAGGATTGACACCACTATCCAGACCGTCATATCTGTACTCCCGATTCTTGATGAGCGCATTGAGTCACTTTGAAAACAATGCGCTTGAAACCAGCCATACTTACCAATATTGCAACCTCAGGAGGAGCACCTCATGCCCTACAACCACATTCTGGTCGCTGTAGATCTAACCGAAGAGTGCGATCCTGTAATCCACCGCGCTCGCGAACTGTCGGTGAGCAACGGGGCGAAATTGTCCCTGGTGCATATTGTCGAGCCGATGGCCATGGCCTTTGGCGGCGACGTGCCCATGGACCTGTCACAACTGCAACAACAGCAGTTCGATCAGGCCAAAGAACGACTGGACCGACTGATCGTGAAGTATCCGGAACTCTCCAAGGAATACAGCCACCTGACCTACGGCCAGCCACGCCAGGAGATCCACCACCTGGCCAAGGAACAAACCTGCGACCTGATCGTGGTGGGCAGCCATGGCCGACACGGCCTGGCATTGCTGCTGGGCTCGACTGCCAATGACGTGCTGCACGGTGCGCCCTGTGATGTGCTCGCGGTGCGCCTGATCAAAAGCTAAACCACAGCGCCTACGAAAAGCCCGGCGCTCATCACTGAACGCCGGGCTTTTTTATAGCAGGATCATTCAGGCATCCAGCTCGGCCCAGCGCTCGACCATGACGTCGTGCTCAGCCTGCAACTGCTCCAACTGAGCGATCACTGCAGCGGTCTCGGCAGCAGGACGCTGATAGAAACCGGCATCGGCCATTTGCGCCTCAACGGTAGCGATCTGCTGCTCCATGGCTTCGATCTGGCCCGGCAACATTTCCAGCTCACGCTGCAACTTGTAGCTGAGCTTCTTCTTCGCCACCGGCGCTTCGACGACAGCAGCGACTGGCGCAGCTTCAGCCGTCACGACAGCGGAGGTCAGGTCGGCTTTGCCGGACTTGCTCTCGGTCACGCCCAACAGGCGCGGCGAGCCGCCCTGACGCAGCCAGTCCTGATAACCACCGACGTATTCGCGAACCTTGCCTTCACCTTCGAAGACCAGGGTGCTGGTGACCACGTTGTCGAGGAATGCCCGGTCGTGGCTGACCATCAGCACGGTGCCGTTGAAGGTCAGCAAGACCTCTTCCAGCAACTCGAGGGTTTCGACGTCGAGGTCGTTGGTCGGTTCGTCGAGGACCAGCAGGTTCGCCGGTTTGCTGAACAGTTTAGCCAGCAACAGACGGGCGCGCTCACCACCGGACAGCGCCTTGACCGGCGTGCGGGCACGCTGCGGGCTGAACAGGAAATCGCCGAGGTAGCTCAGCACGTGACGGCTCTGACCATCGATATCGATGAAGTCGCGACCTTCTGCAACGTTGTCAATTACGGTCTTTTCCAGGTCCAGCTGATGGCGCAACTGGTCGAAGTAGGCCACGTCGATGCGCGTCCCCTCTTCCACTGTGCCGCTGGTTGGCTGCAGACCGCTGAGCATCAGCTTCAGCAGTGTGGTTTTGCCGGTACCGTTGGCGCCCAGCAGACCGATACGGTCGCCGCGCGTCAGGACCATCGAGAAATCCTTGATCAGGAACGGGCCGCCCGGGTGAGCGAAGCTCACGTTATCGAGGACCATTACCTGCTTGCCGGACTTGTCAGCGGTATCCAGCTGGATGTTGGCCTTGCCGGTGCGCTCACGACGCTCGCTACGCTCGTTGCGCAGGGCTTTGAGGGCGCGGACTCGGCCTTCGTTACGGGTGCGGCGAGCCTTGATGCCCTGGCGGATCCAGACTTCTTCCTGGGCCAGTTTTTTGTCGAACAACGCGTTGGCGGTGTCTTCAGCGGCCAGCGAGGCTTCTTTGTGCACGAGGAAGCTGGCGTAGTCGCCGTTCCAGTCGATCAAGCCACCGCGATCCAGTTCGAGAATACGGGTCGCGAGGTTCTGCAGGAATGAACGGTCGTGCGTGATGAACAGCACGGCGCCCTGGAAATCCTTCAACGCTTCTTCGAGCCAGGCAATTGCACCGATGTCCAGGTGGTTGGTCGGTTCGTCGAGCAGCAGCAGATCGGGTTCGGAAACCAGAGCCTGAGCCAGCAGGACGCGACGACGCCAGCCGCCGGACAATTCGGCGAGGGTCTTGTCGGCCGGCAACTGCAGACGGCTCAACGTGCTGTCGACCAGTTGCTGCAAACGCCAGCCGTCACGGGCTTCGAGGTCGTGCTGGACGTGCATCAGTTTGTCCAGATCGGCGTCGGTGACGATGTTCTGGCTGAGGTGGTGATACTGCGCGAGCAGCTCGCCGACACCGTCCAGGCCTTCGGCCACCACGTCGAACACGGTCCGCTCGTCGGCTACCGGCAATTCTTGCGGCAATTCGCCAATCTTGAGGCCAGGTGCGCGCCAAACGGAGCCTTCATCAGGCTTCTGGTCGCCCTTGACGAGCTTCATCATGCTGGACTTGCCAGTGCCATTGCGGCCGATGATGCACACCCGCTCACCACGGGCGATCTGCCAGGACACCTTGTCCAACAACGGCATAGCGCCGAAAGCAAGGGACACATCGCTGAATTTGAGCAGGGTCATGAGCTTCTCCAAAAACCGGGCGCGCATTCTACCTGACTTGAGGCTTCAGAAGGCCGGCAATTTCACCTTCGCGACACTCTGCATGACAAATGTTGCGAACTGATGCTGACAGGCCGGCAAAGCTTTCGCCCGCTGCTGGCAAAAGGCTAAGCTACAGATAATTCAGCGCGGGCATTGCCCGCGCTTGTCATGATTTCTCTGCCCGGACGTCTCATGCGCAGTCGCCTTTTCAGTCTTTTATCCTGTTTTCTTCTTTCTGCCACTGCCGTTCAAACCGCCCAGGCGGTGGACCTGTCCACCCAGCGCCAGTATTACGATGAAGCCAAGCGTGCCCTCGCCAAGGGGGATACCGGTCCTTATTTCCGTTACAGCCAGGCCCTCAGCGATTACCCGCTGGAGCCGTACCTGGCGTATGACGAACTGACCGCTCGCCTTAAAACCGCGAGCAATGCCGAAATCGAGAAATTCCTCGCCGAGCACGGTGACCTGCCCCAGGCCAACTGGATGAAATTGCGCTGGCTGCGTTGGCTGGCCGAACGCGGCGACTGGGCGACCTTCGTAAAGTACTACGACCCGAAGCTCAATTTCACCGAACTGGACTGCCTGAAC
Source organism: Pseudomonas rossensis (assembly GCF_039888995.1). Taxonomy (NCBI): domain Bacteria; kingdom Pseudomonadati; phylum Pseudomonadota; class Gammaproteobacteria; order Pseudomonadales; family Pseudomonadaceae; genus Pseudomonas; species Pseudomonas rossensis. Next base: position 3,337 of record NZ_JBBWCB010000016.1, read on the forward strand.
GCGCAGTATCAGATCGGGCATAACCAGAAAGCCGAAGGTTACGCCAACGCCAATAAACTCTGGCTGACCGGCAAATCCCAACCCGCCGCATGCGATGCGCTGTTTGGTATTTGGGCCGCCGAAGGTCAACTGACCGAGCAGAAGCGCTGGGAGCGCGCCAAGCTTGCCGCCCAGGCACGCAACTATCCGTTGGCCAACAGCTTGGTCAACGGACTGACCACCCTCGCCCCTCGCGGTCGTTTGCTGGTGGAGGTGGCGCAGAAACCCGAACTGCTCAACGCTCCTTCACGGTTCATTCCGGCCGACGAGCCGATGTCCGACGTGGTCAGCCTTGGCCTGCGCCGTCTGGCGCGGCAGGATCCTGACCGGGCGATGCAGATGCTCGATAGTTATGCCAGCAGCATGCACTTCTCCCGTGACGAAAAAGTGGCGATCGCCCGGGAAATCGGCCTGTCCCTGGCTAAACGGTTCGACAGCCGCGCGCTGGACATGATGACTAAATACGACCCGGAACTGCGTGACAACACGGTGTCCGAATGGCGCTTGCGTCTGCTGCTGCGCCTGGCCCGCTGGGACGATGCCTATCAGTTGACTCGCCGCCTGCCGCCGGACCTGGCGACCACCAACCGCTGGCGTTATTGGCAGGCCCGCAGCCTGGAACTGGCGCAGCCGCAGAACCCGGAAGCGCAGACGCTTTATAAGGGCCTCGCCCGCGAGCGTGATTTCTATGGCTTCCTCGCGGCGGATCGCTCGCAGTTGCCCTACTCGCTGAACAACAAACCGCTGGTGCTCAGCCAGGCGCTGATCAACAAGGTCCGCAATACCCCAGGCGTGCGTCGGGCGCTTGAGTTTCACGCTCGCGGACAGATCGTCGATGGTCGCCGCGAGTGGTACCACGTCAGCCGCCACTTCAGCCGCGACGAAATGGTTGCCCAGGCGAAACTGGCTTACGACCTGAAATGGTATTTCCCGGCAATCCGCACCATCAGTCAGGCGAAGTACTGGGACGACCTGGACATCCGTTTCCCGATGGCCCACCGCGAAACCCTGGTGCGCGAAGCCAAGGTTCGTGGCTTGCATTCGAGCTGGGTGTTCGCTATCACCCGTCAGGAAAGTGCTTTCATGGCCGACGCCCGTTCCGGCGTCGGCGCCAGCGGCCTCATGCAACTGATGCCCGGCACCGCCAAGGAAACCGCGCGCAAGTTCAGCATTCCACTGGCCTCGCCGCAGCAAGTGTTCGATCCGGACAAGAACATCCAGCTCGGCGCCGCTTACCTGAGCCAGGTCCACAGCCAGTTCAATGGCAACCGCGTCCTCGCCTCCGCCGCCTATAACGCCGGCCCGGGTCGTGTGCGTCAGTGGCTGCGCGGGGCCGACCACCTGAGCTTCGACGTCTGGGTGGAAAGCATCCCGTTCGACGAAACCCGCCAGTACGTGCAAAACGTGCTGTCGTACTCGGTGATCTACGGCCAGAAGCTCAACTCACCGCAGCCGCTGGTGGATTGGCATGAACGCTACTTTGACGATCAATGAACCTGCTTTGAAGCACTGACAAAAATGCCCGCATCGATAGATGCGGGCATTTTTTATTCGCGTCCAGAACGTCTACGCCGACTTGAGCCGTGCAGCAATCCGTTTTCCATGCTGGGTCAGACGATATTTTTGAGCCGGGCTGCTTGGCGACTCGGGATTGGTCATTTCAATCAAATTGGCAGCCAATGCGGGCCTGAGGTAGTTAGCCCGAAAGGTCGCCTTGTGAGCCAAACCGACCTCGGTCATTAAGTCGCTGATTTTAAGCGGTCCGTTAACATGGAGCGCTGAAAGCAATTTCCCTACTGGGTCGCTTACCAGGTCGGTTACTGGGTCGGTTACTGATTCACTAAGGGCCGCTTCCTCAAGCGCGAGACTCAATGCTTGCAGCATGAACTCGACAAAAGGCGTCGACTCAGCCAACTGATCGGCCGCCGACAATGCCGCGTAATAAGCGTCCTGCTGCTCTCGAATTACCGCTTCGACAGGCAAATAGGCCAACACCGGGCGCCATTGACTGAGTATCAACGTCTGCCAAAGACGGCCCATACGCCCATTACCGTCAACGAAGGGATGGATGAACTCGAATTCGTAATGGAAGACGCAGCTGATGATCAGCGGATGCCAATCAGAATCGCCAAGCCACGCCAACAAGTCTTCAATCAATTGCGCAACGCGACTCGGCGGCGGGGCCATATGGACCAATTTATCGCCACGGTAAATGCCCACACCGGCTCGACGAAACTGACCGCAGTCGTCAATCAGTCCACCCATCAGCAACTCATGGGCTCGAAGCAAGTCGGCTCGATTACTCGGCTGCCACTCCGGCATGGCTTCATAAGCCGCAAAAGCGTTGCGCACTTCCTGGATTTCTCGCGGTAGACCAAGCACCCGCTGCCCTGCCAGAACAGCGGTGACCTGCTCAATGCTGAGCGTGTTGTTCTCAATAGCCAAAGAAGCCTGAATCGTACGAATCCGATTGCCCCGACGCAGTTGAGGCGTTTGCAGGCGTTCATTCATAGCCGCCATCTGACCGATTTTTTCGCTAATCCCGGCGACCAATGCCAGTATTCTGGTGGTCAGGGTCAACGGTGGTGGATAACGGCTCATATCCTTTTCCAGGTTCGCAACTGAGGCCGACATAATGCCCGAACCCGGCAGCATTCAGCAGCTCTCATTCATGCAGCTTCATGCCCATCGTTAAACTGCAACGCCGCCAACCGCGCATACAGCGCGTTGCTCGCAATCAATTCCTGATGCGTCCCCACCGCCACCAGTTTCCCTTGGTCCATCACCGCGATCCGGTCAGCGTTTTTCACCGTGGCCAGTCGGTGGGCGATGACCAGCGTGGTGCGGTTTCTCATCAGGCTCGGCAGGGCTTGCTGGATCAGGTGTTCGCTCTGGGCGTCAAGGGCGCTGGTGGCTTCGTCCAGTAGCAGAATCGGCGCGTCCACCAGCAATGCCCGGGCGATGGCCAGGCGTTGGCGCTGACCGCCGGATAAACCGAGGCCACCGTCGCCAAGATGGGTCTGGTAGCCGCTGGGCATTTGTTCGATGAAGTCGTGGGCGTAAGCGATTTTCGCCGCTTCCTGAACCTGGGCCAGGGTTGCCGTCGGGTTGCCGTAGCGGATGTTCTCTTCGATGCTGCCAAAGAACAGCGCCGGGGATTGCGAGACCAGGGCAAAGCAGCGGCGCAGGTCCAACGGATCGAGCTGAGTCAGCGGCACGCCATCGAGCAGGATGCGTCCTTCGGCCGGGTCGTAAAAGCGCAGCAGCAGATCATACACCGTCGACTTGCCGGCACCGGAGGGGCCTACCAATGCGACTGTTTCGCCAGCATTGATCGTCAGATTCAAACCATCGACCGCATAGCTTTCGGGACGCGACGGGTAGGAAAAGCGTACGTCTTGCAACACCAGGTCACCCTTCACCCGTTCAGGCAAGGTCACCAGGTCAGTGGTCGGTGGCCGGATGATGTTCTCCGAACGCAGCAATTCGGCTATCCGCTCGGCGGCGCCGGCGGCACGCTGCAGTTCGCCGATCACTTCGCTCAGCGTGCCGAATGCGCTGCCAACAATCAGGCTGTAAAACACAAACGCCGCCAGCTCGCCCGCGGAAATCCGCCCGGCGATGACATCCATTCCACCGACCCAGAGCATCACTCCGACCGCGCCAAGCACCAGTACGATCACCAGAGTTATCAGCCAGGCTCGTTGGAAGATTCGCTTGCGAGCGGTGTTGAAGGCCTCCTCCACCGTTGCGGCAAAGCGCTGCTCATCCTGGATCTGATGGTTGTAGGCCTGCACGGTTTTGATCTGGCCCAGGGTTTCGGAAACATAGCTGCCGATATCGGCAATCCGGTCCTGACTCAGGCGCGACAGGCTACGCACCCGACGGCCGAAGATCAGGATCGGCGCGATCACCAACGGTAACGCGACCACCACGATGCTGGTGAGCTTGGGGTTGGTGATAAACAGCAAGACAATCCCGCCGATCACCATCAACAGATTGCGCAGGAACAGCGACAGCGAAGAGCCGATCACCGATTGCAGCAGCGTGGTATCAGCGGTCAACCGCGACTGGATTTCGGAGCTGCGGTTGTCTTCGTAGAATCCCGGGTGCAGGTAAATCAGATGATTGAACACCTGACGACGGATGTCCGCGACAACGCGCTCACCGATCCATGAGACCAGGTAAAAACGCGCGAAGGTGCCAAGCGCCAGCCCGACCACGAGCAACATAAACAAGCCGATGGACTGGTTGAGCAAATGCGGCGATTGGGTCATGAAACCCTGATCCACCAGTAGGCGAATCCCCTGCCCCATGGACAAGGTAATACCCGCCGTGACAATCAATGCGAGCAAGGCACCGACGGCCGGCCAGCGATAAGGCGCAATGAAACGCAGGGCCAGGCGCATGGCGCGCCGTTGACGGGATGATAGGATGGAGATCATTCGATGGCGCAACCAGTAGGGTTTGACGCGATCAAGCCTACACCGGTCGATGGGATTGAACGCTGTAAATCATAATGAGTCAGGTTAAATATGACGGCAAAGACTAGGTCCTAGACGGTATTGGTCTAAAGTCCGGGTGGCAACGCCGCGGTATTTCTGGTGGACTGATGTTGCCGCTCTGGAAAGATCGCAGGGAGTTGTCACAGCCCGGTCACGTGGCGGTTCTACAGTAAGCACACAACCTGATGAGGAGACAGGCCATGTCCTTGCAAAACAGCAGCGAAGACAAGATTGAAGTGATCCGCACACAGCCAGACCAGTCTCTGGGTTGCTCAATTATCGATAAGGATGGGCGCGAAGTACCGATCACTGAAGGCATGATCCAGGACGCTTGCCGCGAACTGGAAAAGCGATTGGTCAAGCCTGCCGAACAAAAGTGATATAGCCACCGTCTTCTTGACCCGGCCTCTGATGGCCGGGTTTTTTATGGATGCTGCTCCAGAATGGAGGTGCGGCCATTCGACTTGCTCGCGAAAGGGCCGACGCGGTCTCTAGACAGCCGTTGCGCCCAACGCCGCCACAATCCTCTGCAACTCAGGCGAATCCCCCTCGATCCGCATCTGCAACCCATCAATCTCACGCCGCAGCGGATAATGTTTGCGCAGTGAATCGAACGCTGCACGCTGCTCATTCACATTGCCTACAAGGCTGCGACGGAAATCCGCATCATCACGGCGCGGGTCGTACACGCCACGGCACAACATGGCCAGCGCCCAGGCGGGATCGCTTTCAGCGTTCAAGGTCACTTGCGACAACCAGGATGCGGGCAGCAAATCGCTCAAGCTGATCTGGGCCGGTTGCCCAAGAAAATCGCAATACGCCTGATAAATCTGCGCGGTGCCACGCTGTCTGCCGTCGAGGCTGTAACCGGCAATGTGCGGCGTCGCCAGCACGCAGAGTTCGGCCAGTGCCACATCGACCTCGGGCTCACCTTCCCAGACATCCAGCACTGCTTGCAGGTCTTCACGTTGCAGCAGCACCTGGCGCAGCGCGGCGTTGTCCACCACCGGGCCACGACTGGCGTTGATCAGCCATGTGCCGGGTTTGAGCTGGTTCAAACGGTGTTTATCGAACAGATGCCAGGTCGACTGGGCGCCGTGTTTCTTCAACGGCGTGTGCAGACTGATGACATCGCACTGCTCGATGATCTGTTCGAGGCTGACGTAATCGCCACCTTCTGCGGCTTGCCTTGGCGGATCGCAGACCAGCACGTTCCAGCCCAGACCTTGCAGAACCTTGACCAACCGGCCGCCCACTTCACCGGCACCGACAATGCCGTAGGTGCGTTGAGTCAGGTCGGCGCCTTCGATTTCGGCCAGGGTCAGCAGACTGCCGAGCACGTAGTCGACCACGCCCCGGGCGTTGCAGCCGGGTGCGCTGGACCAGGTGATGCCGGCCCGCTGAAAGTAATCCAGATCCAGGTGATCCGTGCCGATGGTGCAGGTGCCGACAAAGCGTACCTTGCTGCCTTCGAGCAACGCGCGGTTAACGTTGGTCACCGAGCGCACCAGCAGCACATCAGCCTGTTCGACGGTGGCGCGGTCAATGGAACGTCCCGGCACCCGGCGGATTTCACCGAAACCTTCGAAGAAGGCATCGAGCAGCGGGATATTTTCGTCGGCAACAATCAGCATGGCAGGCTCCTTTGGCGGATCGGCAGTGTAGGCGGAGATGGAGGTGATGGGCCACTGGGGATGCAGAATCATTCAAAATCCGATTACAAATCCCTAACACAGGACTTTTCCTGACCACTGCGTCAGGGCGTAGAATGCGCCGCCTTGCGCATCAATATCTTTGGACGTTTCGCCCTTGAATTCCGTGACTGACCGCCCCGCCGCTATTTCCCTCACCCGTCCGGCCCGGGTTCGCCTGGAGCTGAAAAACCTGCTCGGCCTGGCCTTGCCGATCATGATCGCGCAACTGGCGACCACCGCCATGGGCTTCGTCGATGCGGTGATGGCGGGCCGGGTCGGGCCACGGGATCTGGCGGCGGTGGCGCTGGGCAACTCGATCTGGGTGCCGGTGTTTCTGTTGATGACCGGCACGCTGCTGGCTACTACCCCGAAAGTCGCCCAGCGTTTCGGCGCCGGCACCCACAGCGAGATCGGCCCGATCGTGCGCCAGGCACTGTGGCTGGCGCTGGTGGTGGGGTTGATGGCGACCGGCATGTTGTTCAGCGCCGAACCGATTCTGCACATCATGAAGGTCGATCCCGAACTGATCGGCCCGTGCATGCAATACCTGCATGGCATCGCCAGCGGTTTGCCCGCCGTCGCGCTCTACCATGTGCTGCGCTGCTTCAGTGACGGCCTGGGGCGCACGCGTCCGGCCATGGTGTTGGGTCTGTGCGGGCTGGCGCTGAACATTCCGCTGAACTACGTCTTCATCTATGGCCACTTTGGTGTGCCGGCCATGGGCGGTGTCGGTTGCGGCTGGGCCACGGCGATCGTGATGTGGGTGATGGCCCTGGGCATGGCCGGGTGGGAGCGCTGGGCGCCGGCGTATCAGTCAAGTCAGTTGTTCAGCCGTTTCGACTGGCCGCAGTGGTCGGTGATCAAACGCCTGCTGGGCATCGGCCTGCCGATCGGCATCGCGGTGTTCGCCGAGTCGAGCATCTTCGCGGTGATTGCGCTGCTGATCGGCAGCCTCGGCGCGACGGTGGTGGCCGGGCACCAGATCGCGCTGAACTTCAGCTCGCTGGTGTTCATGATTCCCTACTCCCTTGGCATGGCCGTGACCGTGCGCGTTGGCCAGGCGCTCGGCCGTCAGGAACCGCGCGAGGCCCGCTTCGCCGCCGGTGTCGGCATGGGCACGGCGCTGGCCTATGCGTGCATTTCCGCGAGCATGATGCTGTTGCTGCGTGAACACATCGCAACGATCTACACGGCTGATCCGACGGTGATTCAGGTCGCGGCGATGCTGATTGTGTATTCGGCGCTGTTCCAGTTTTCCGATGCGATCCAGGTGACGGCTGCCGGCGCGTTGCGCGGCTATCAGGACACCCGGGTGACGATGATCCTGACGCTGTTCGCTTACTGGGGGATTGGTTTGCCGGTGGGTTACGCGTTGGGCCTGACCGATTGGTTCGGCGCACCGAGCGGCCCGAGCGGGCTGTGGCAGGGTTTGATCGTGGGCTTGAGTTGCGCGGCACTGATGCTGTCGATCCGCCTGACGCGCAGTGCACGCAAGCGGATTCGCATCAGCCATTCGGCGGGTTAAGCGAGTTTCTTGCGGATCCAGTAGAGGTAGGTGCCTGCCTCTTCGTACTGCGCCACCAGTTCGTGGTCGAGAAACACGCAGAACTTGGGAATGTCGCGACGGGTCGACGGGTCGGTGGCGATCACCTTGAGCAGGCCGCCGGGCACCAGGTCACGGATGTGCTGGTGCAGCATCATCACCGGTTCCGGGCAGTTGAGGCCGGTGGCGTCGAGGGTGCCGTCAACCGGCGTATCAATCATTTCACTCATGATTCACTCCTGAAACTTGCCGGCATTGTCGCGCATTGTCGCGCATTGCCGGGTGTTCGGTCATCTGTGGCATAACGCGGTCCTTGTGGGAGCTGGCTTGCCTGCGATGGCATCAACTCGGTTCGACGTCAAACCGAGTCGCCTGCATCGCGGGCAAGCCCGGCTCCCACAGGGATATCAGCGCTTCAGCGGGACTTGGGTTTCTTTACGTCGAGCCGGCGCAAATGGCAGGTCACTTCTTCACGGTCGTGGTACAGCTGCTTGCAGCCGATCTCGACCCGAATACCGCGTTCTTTGAACCCGTCGGCAATGCGCTCCAGCAAACGCTTCACTTCGGCGTAACGCTGTTTCATCGGCAGTTTGAGGTTGACCACCGCTTCGCGGCAATGCCCCTCGCCAATCCACTCTTCCAGCATCGCGGCGTTGCGCGCCGGTTTCTCGACGATGTCGCAGACCATCCAGTCCACCGGTTGCTTGGGCTTGAAGGTGAAACCGTCAGCCATCAAGTGTTGCACCAGACCGGTGTCCATCAGGCTTTCGGCCATCGGGCCGTTGTCGATCGCGGTCACCAGCATGCCGCGGTTGACCAGCTGCCAGGTCCAGCCGCCGGGAGCAGCGCCAAGGTCGACGCCGGTCATGTCGCTGTGCAGGCGCTCATCCCATTGATCGCGCGGGATGAAATGGTGCCACGCCTCTTCCAGCTTCAGCGTCGAACGGCTCGGCGCTTCACGCGGAAACTTCAGCCGCGGAATGCCCATCGGCCACATCGCCGAGTTGTTCGACTCGGCCAGCCCCATGAACACTTCGCGGCCACTTTTGAAGGTCAACAGCAGACGCGGTTTGTGGGCATCTTCAACCAGTTTGCCAGCCGCCATCAGCGCCTTGCGCAAGTGGCCTTCGAACTTCTTGCAGAAGTTCGACAGTTCCTTGCCATCGTTGGTGTCGACCATTTCCAGCCACAGGCTGCCGCACAGCGGGAAGTCCGCCATGTGCGCGAGGATCACGCTGATGCGGTCGGTTTCCGGCAGATCGATGAAGATCCCGCGGGCCCATTGGCGCGGGAAGATCAGATCGGCGAAACGCTGACCACGCATCAGGCGCTCGGCGCCGTCTTCTTCGGTGCAGATGAATTCGGCGCAGGCGCTGGCGGTCTTGGCCTTGGCATAACCGGCCACGTTCAGCCGCGCGGCATGTTCGGAAATCTCGGAACAGACTTCGCTTTCGAAGCCCGGCCGGCAATGCATAAAGAGGGTGTTCATTCTTACTCCTGGGCAGATGGCGAGAAATTCAACCACTGCGCGATGCCCAGACTTGCGTTGAAGCAAAGCCTGTCACGAAAACCGGCGCATGATAGCCGAGTTCGGAACCTTGGACTTGTCGATAGAGTCCAGTTATTAGCCAGCTACTTAAAACAGGGCTAGTTTTAATGCTCTGTCCGTCCCCTCAGTCCGTAGCCGTGCGGACTCAAAGGAGTGATCGTAATGCCGTCCCTCGATAGCCTGAACACCCTTAAAACCCTGCAAGTCGACGACAAGACCTACCACTATTTCAGTCTGCCCGACGCTGCCAAGAGCCTCGGCGATCTGGACAAACTCCCCATGTCGTTGAAAGTGCTGCTGGAAAACCTGCTGCGCTGGGAAGATGAAAAAACCGTCACCGGCGCCGACCTCAGGGCGATTGCCGCCTGGCTCAAGGAGCGTCGCTCCGACCGCGAAATTCAGTACCGTCCCGCGCGGGTATTAATGCAGGACTTTACCGGTGTTCCCGCCGTGGTCGACCTGGCCGCCATGCGCGCCGCCATGGCCAAAGCCGGCGGCGACCCGCAGCGTATCAATCCGCTCTCCCCCGTGGATTTGGTGATCGACCACTCGGTGATGGTCGACAAATTCGCCAGCGCCAGCGCCTTCGAACAGAACGTCGACATTGAAATGCAGCGCAACGGTGAACGTTATGCGTTCCTGCGCTGGGGCCAAAGCGCCTTCGACAACTTCAGCGTGGTGCCGCCGGGCACCGGGATCTGCCACCAGGTGAATCTGGAATACCTGGGGCGCACGGTCTGGACCAAGGACGAGGACGGGCGCACGTATGCCTTCCCGGACACCCTGGTCGGCACCGACTCCCACACCACAATGATCAACGGCCTCGGCGTGCTCGGCTGGGGCGTCGGCGGGATCGAAGCGGAAGCAGCGATGCTTGGCCAACCGGTGTCGATGCTGATCCCGGAAGTGATCGGCTTCAAACTCACCGGCAAGCTCAAGGAAGGCATCACCGCCACCGATCTGGTGCTGACCGTCACCCAAATGCTGCGCAAGAAAGGCGTGGTCGGCAAATTCGTCGAATTCTACGGCGACGGCCTCGCCGATCTGCCGCTGGCCGACCGTGCGACCATCGCCAACATGGCCCCGGAGTACGGCGCCACCTGCGGCTTCTTCCCGGTGGACGACATCACCCTGGACTACCTGCGTTTATCCGGTCGCCCCAGCGAAACCGTGAAACTGGTCGAGGCCTACAGCAAAGCCCAGGGTCTGTGGCGCCTGCCGGGCCAGGAACCGGCGTTCACCGACAGCCTGGCGCTGGACATGGGCAGCGTCGAAGCCAGCCTTGCCGGGCCGAAACGCCCACAGGATCGGGTATCGCTACCGAATGTCGCGCAAGCGTTCAGTGACTTCGTCGACCTGCAATTCAAACCCACCAGCAAGGAAGTCGGTCGCCTCGAAAGTGAAGGCGGCGGTGGCGTCGCGGTGGGCAATGCCGATCTGGCCGGTGAAGCAGACTACGAATACGACGGTCAGATTTATCGATTGAAAAACGGCGCGGTGGTGATTGCCGCGATCACCTCCTGCACCAACACCTCCAACCCGAGCGTGATGATGGCCGCCGGCCTGGTGGCTAAGAAAGCCGTAGAAAAAGGCCTCAAGCGCAAACCGTGGGTCAAGAGCTCGCTAGCCCCAGGCTCGAAAGTGGTCACCGACTACTACAAGGCTGCCGGCCTGACTCAATACCTTGATGAACTGGGTTTTGCTCTGGTCGGTTACGGCTGCACCACGTGCATTGGCAACTCCGGGCCATTGGCGGAGCCGATCGAAAAAGCCATTCAGGCCGCCGACCTGACCGTCGCCTCGGTGCTGTCGGGCAACCGCAACTTCGAAGGTCGCGTGCATCCTCTGGTGAAAACCAACTGGCTGGCCTCCCCACCGCTGGTCGTCGCTTATGCGCTGGCCGGGACGGTGCGCATCGACATCAGCAGTGAACCTTTGGGTACCGACAAAGAGGGCAATCTGGTTTATCTGCGGGATATCTGGCCGAGCACCAAAGAAATCGCCGACGCGGTGAACCAGGTCAACACCGCCATGTTCCACAAGGAATACGCCGAAGTGTTTGCCGGCGATGAGCAATGGCAGGCGATTGAAGTGCCGCAAGCGGCGACCTATCTCTGGCAGGACGATTCGACGTACATCCAGCATCCACCGTTCTTCGATGACATCGGCGGGCCGCCGCCGGTGGTCAAGGACGTCGCCGGTGCCAGAGTCCTCGCATTGCTCGGCGATTCGGTAACCACCGATCACATCTCCCCGGCCGGCAACATCAAGGCCGACAGTCCGGCAGGCCACTACCTGCGCGAGAAAGGCGTGGAGCCACGGGACTTCAACTCCTACGGCTCCCGTCGCGGCAACCACGAAGTGATGATGCGCGGCACCTTTGCCAACATCCGCATTCGTAACGAAATGCTCGGCGGCGAAGAAGGCGGCAATACGATTTACATCCCCACCGGGGAGAGGATGCCGATCTACGATGCAGCCATGCGCTATCAAGCCTCGGGCACACCGCTGGTGGTGATAGCCGGGCAAGAATACGGCACCGGCTCGAGTCGCGACTGGGCGGCCAAGGGCACCAATCTGCTGGGGGTCAAAGCGGTCATTGCGGAAAGTTTCGAACGGATTCACCGCTCCAACCTGGTGGGCATGGGCGTGTTGCCGTTGCAGTTCAAGCTGGATCAAAACCGCAAGAGCCTGAACCTGACCGGTAAGGAAACGCTGGATATTCTGGGTTTGACTGGCGTCGAGCTGACACCGCGGATGAACCTGACACTGGTGATCACCCGTGAAGACGGCAGCCGCGAGAAAGTCGAGGTGTTGTGCCGGATCGATACCCTGAATGAGGTGGAGTACTTCAAGTCGGGGGGGATTTTGCATTACGTGTTGCGGCAGTTGATTGCCTCGTAACAGCCTGCTGACACAGACACCGCCTTCGGGCGGTGTTTTTGTTTGGGTTGTACCTGTCTCTAATCAATCTTCAAAATAAAAAGACTTCAAGACAGTTGCTCCCACATTGACCGAGGCCCTTTGCACATTTCTAGACACAAGGATTTTCAATGATTGCCCTGCCATGGATTTACCTGGCCCTTCTTTCTATTGGCTATGGTCCGGCACTGACCTACGGCCACCTCGGTTGGCTGGCTAGCATCTCCGTCGCTTTGCTGCTGTTCGCCGGCTTCGCAGTCCGCCAACAAAAGCTCTCCATCGCGTGCTACCTCGGTCACGCCTTATTCATTGTCCTGGCCCTGGCACTGGCGATGCACTGGCTTCCCGGTTTCTTCAACGGTCGCGCCATCGCCCCCCAGCGATTCACCGACGATGCCGTGCCGTTTTCCATGTACCTGAATCTGGACAAACCACTAATAGGCTTTTGGCTGTTACTGGTCTGCCCGTGGATTGTCGGCCGGCGCTCGCTGCGCCTTTCCATTTATGCCACTGCTATGGCGCTGTCCCTGAATGCCGTGCTGGCCTTGGGTGGCGCGCTGTTGCTGGGCGTGATCAGTTGGGCACCGAAGTGGCCGGATCAAGCCTGGTTGTGGCTACTGAACAATCTGCTGCTGGTGACCCTGGTCGAGGAAGCACTCTTTCGCGGCTACATCCAGGGCGGTCTGACCCGGCGCTTCAAAAACCTGCCTTACGGTGAAAACCTCGCCCTGCTCCTCACCTCGCTGCTGTTCGGCCTGGCGCATGTGGGCGCCGGCTGGCAATGGGTGTTGCTGGCGAGCCTGGCGGGTGTCGGCTATGGTCTGGCCTACCGTTTTGGTGGCTTGGGTGCGGCCATCGCCACCCATTTCGGCCTGAACCTGCTGCACTTCGGCCTGTTCACTTATCCGATGCTTGCCGGCTGACGCAAGGGTCGTTTTGCGACGCGCCACTGACTACTGAAAAATAATCTCAATAAATGGCTGACGATGCCGACAACCCGTCAAAGCCTTGCGGATTGAAAAAGCCATGCGTAACAACCAGCCTATTACTCAACGCGAACGGACCTTCCCGGCTCAGCAACGGTTGATTTCCACCACCGATGCCAAGGGCGTGATCACCTACTGCAACGACGCCTTCGTCGAGATCAGCGGGTTCTCTCGTGAAGAGCTGATCCGTGCGCCGCATAACCTGGTCCGTCACCCTGACGTCCCGGCCGCGGTGTTCGCGCACATGTGGGGCACATTGAAACAAGGCTTGCCATGGATGGGCATTGTCAAGAATCGCTGTAAGACCGGTGATCACTACTGGGTTAACGCCTATGTCACGCCGGTTTTCGAAGGCAATCAGGTGGTCGGTTACGAATCGGTGCGGGTCAAACCCACCGCCGAGCAGATCCGCCGTGCCGAAGCGCTCTACCAACGCATCAACCAGGGCAAGTCGGCGATTCCTTCAACGGACAAATGGCTGCCAGTGCTGCAGGACTGGCTGCCGTTCATCCTCGTCAGCCAGCTGAGCTTCATGATCGGCGCGTCGCTCAATTCCCAATGGGGTTTTGCGTTGGCCGCCGGCCTGTCGGTGCCATTGGGTCTGTTGGGGTTGAGCTGGCAACAGCGCGGCCTCAAGCGTCTGCTTCACCTGGCCGGGCAGACCACCTCCGACCCGCTGATCGCGCAGATGTACACCGACAGTCGCGGCGCTCAAGCACGCCTGGAGATGTCGATCCTCAGCCAGGAGGCCCGCCTGAAAACCTGCCTGACCCGTCTGCAGGACACCGCCGAGCACCTGAGCGACCAAGCGAAACAGTCCGACACCCTGGCGCATAACAGCTCCAACGGTCTGGAACGCCAACGCGTCGAAACCGAGCAAGTGGCCACCGCCGTCAACCAGATGGCCGCCACCACGCAGGAAGTCGCCAGCCACGTACAGCGCACGGCCGATGCGACTCAGGAAGCCAATCGCCTGACCGGTCGCGGCCGCGACATCGCCGGGGAAACCCGCGAAGCCATCCAGCGCCTGTCGGTGGTGGTCGGTGAAACCGGTCTGACCGTGACCCAACTGGCCAAGGACAGCGACGAAATCGGTGGCGTGGTCGATGTGATCAAAGGCATCGCCGACCAGACCAACCTGCTGGCGTTGAACGCCGCCATCGAAGCGGCCCGTGCCGGTGAGATGGGTCGTGGCTTTGCGGTGGTGGCTGACGAAGTCCGTCAACTGGCGCAACGCACCAGCGAATCCACCGGGCAGATCCACGCCTTGATCGCCAAGCTGCAACAGACCGCCAGCACCGCGGTGCAAACCATGGAAGCCGGGCATCGCCAGGCCGAAGAAGGTGTTGCGCGGGTATTGGAAGCGGATCAGGCACTGGTGGGGATCAGCGAAGCGGTGGCCAACATCACCGACATGACCACCCAGATCGCTGCGGCTACCGAAGAGCAAAGTGCAGTGGCCGAAGAAATCAGCCGCAACATCAGCAACATCTCGCACCTGGCGGATCAGACCTCGGAACAGGCGCAACACTCGGCGTTGTTGAGTGAAGAACTGACCAAAACCGCGAATACTCAGTATTCGTTGGTGGAGCGGTTTAACCGCTGACAAGCAAAAGATCGCAGCCTGCGGCAGCTCCTATAGGTGATCAGTGTAGGAGCTGCCGCAGGCTGCGATCTTTTGATCCTGAAAGCCCGGACAGCGAGAGCTTCCGGGTTTTTTATTTTCGGTGTGAAATCGATGGCGCCTGACAGATCGCAATCCTGAGACTTTTCTGTCGCCGCCGCATTAATTGGCGATCACTAACACCATAAACTCTTCTTGACAAGCAAACTCACCCTCACAAAAAAGATAAAAAAACAACTGTCAACTGTAACAGTTATTTTTTCTCTGCAGATGCCCCACGCTGCCCCTTGTGACATCGGCAGATGCCGATGCAATACCGTAAGGGACTTACGATGGATACCAATCTTGAACGTCTGTTAGCGGCAACAACACAAAACGCTTACCCAGCGCCACCGGGCACTTTCAGGTGGCGCTTCGACTCAGGCCCAGCGTGGACAGAAGCGACCACAGCGTCACTGCAACTTTTCAACTCTCCATTTGGTCGGGTGTATTGGGCTTGGGATGCCTGGATCGGCTCCCACGAAACAAAGGATCTTTTCCTCTACTCATTCACGCTTGATTACACTGATGAAAACGTTATCGAAAAAAAGTTTAGCCTAGGAGAACAAGGACTTACCTTTTCGCATTGTTATATGACCAGCAATGGTGGCTTCACATGCAGAGATGCGCTTTCAGCTTCCGTATCTATTAAACTCGACCCGACAAGCGGAATTAGCACAGGTAACTTTGAAGCCACATTCAGTTCCAACCTCAAGTCCCCTAACGGCGTGTTCAATCTGACAAGTAACCCCTCATAAGTCAGTTGCTAAGCAGGGTCATCGCAACACGAATTTAGCCACGGCCTGCGCCGCAGTCGACAAATGCTGCTCGTGAGTAAACCCTGAAGCCTTCAACGGCTTCAGGTCATGATCCCCCGCCACCAACCACTTCATCTCGATACTAGGCGAAAGCGTGTAACCCTCGACCGCCTCACGATTGCCCAACGCATCCCGTTCGCCCTGAACAATTAACGTCCGCGTGTTCAGCGCGGCCAAATGCTCAACCCGAGGCTTCTCCGGTTTCCCCACCGCATAAAACGGATACCCGAGGCACACCAGCGTATCCGCCCCCAATTCATCCGCCAACAAACTCGCCATCCGCCCGCCCATGGACTTGCCCCCCACGGCCAGACGCCCAGCGACATGGCGTCGCACCACCGCATAGACCTCACGCCAACACTCGAGCAGTTTCGGTGCCGGGTTCGGTGGACGCTTACCCCCATCAACACGCCGTTGCGCCATGTACGGAAACTCGAAGCGCAGCACGTTGATCCCAGATGCAGCAAGGCGCGCAGCCATGTCGTTCATCCAGCCGCTGTCCATCGGCGCACCGGCGCCATGGGCAAGGATCAACGTCGCCGATGCCGGCGCTGAGGCCTCATTCCACAACCATCCATGATCCTGCACACACCGCGCCCATTGATCCCCGTCAATACTGGCCTTGTGCTCTTTGTCCATGCTTGCCTCGCTTTTAGTCTGCCTATAACTCCAGACGAAGGACGCGCTGCTCGCGCTCACTTCGGCTGAACCGTGGATGGGGAACCATGAACACTTCTATCAGTACCGCCTACAACTACAAGGTGGTCCGCCAATTCGCCATTATGACGGTGGTGTGGGGCATCGTCGGCATGGGGCTCGGGGTTTTTCTCGCGGCTCAATTGGTCTGGCCTGAACTCAACTTCAATCTGCCGTGGACCAGCTTCGGGCGTTTGCGCCCGTTGCACACCAACGCAGTGATCTTCGCTTTCGGCGGTTGCGCCCTGTTCGCCAGTTCGTTCTATTCGGTGCAACGCACCTGCCAGACACAACTGTTTGCGCCAAAAATCGCCGCGTTCTGCTTCTGGGGCTGGCAAGTGGTGATTCTGCTGGCGGCCATCAGCCTGCCGCTGGGTTACACCAGCTCCAAGGAATACGCCGAGCTGGAATGGCCGATCGACATTCTGATCACCATCGTCTGGGTCGCCTACGCCGTGGTGTTCTTCGGCACACTGGCCAAGCGCAAGACCAAGCACATCTACGTCGGCAACTGGTTCTTCGGTGCGTTCATCATCACCGTGGCGATTCTGCACATCGTCAACAACCTTGAGCTGCCGGTGAGTTTCACCAAGTCCTACTCGGTGTACGCGGGTGCGACCGATGCCATGGTTCAGTGGTGGTACGGGCACAACGCCGTAGGCTTTTTCCTCACCGCCGGTTTCCTCGGGATGATGTACTACTTCGTGCCGAAACAGGCCGAGCGTCCGGTGTATTCCTATCGCTTGTCGATCGTGCACTTCTGGGCGCTGATCACCCTGTACATCTGGGCCGGTCCGCACCACTTGCACTACACCGCGCTGCCGGACTGGGCACAGTCGCTGGGCATGGTGATGTCGCTGATCCTGCTGGCGCCGAGCTGGGGCGGGATGATCAACGGGATGATGACACTTTCGGGCGCCTGGCATAAGTTGCGCAGCGACCCGATCCTGCGCTTCCTGGTGGTCTCTCTGGCGTTCTACGGCATGTCGACCTTCGAAGGGCCGATGATGGCCATCAAAACGGTCAACGCCCTCTCCCACTACACCGACTGGACCATCGGCCACGTTCACGCCGGCGCCCTCGGTTGGGTCGCGATGATCTCCATCGGTGCGCTGTACCACATGATCCCGAAAATCTTCGGTCGCACGCAGATGCACAGCATCGGCCTGATCAACGCGCACTTCTGGCTCGCCACCATCGGCACCGTGCTCTACATCGCTTCGATGTGGGTCAACGGCATCGCCCAGGGCCTCATGTGGCGCGCCGTCAACGAAGACGGCACGCTGACCTACTCCTTCGTCGAAACCCTGGTGGCCAGCCACCCAGGCTTCGTCGTGCGTCTGGTAGGCGGTGCGATCTTCTTCAGCGGCATGCTGCTGATGGCCTACAACACCTGGCGCACCGCGCGGGCCTCGCAGCCTGCCGAAGTCGCCGCTGCCGCGCAGATCGCCTGAGGAGGCCGCCATGAAACACGAAACAATCGAGAAAAACGTCGGCCTGCTGATGTTGTTGATGGTGCTGGCCGTGAGCATCGGCGGCCTGACCCAGATCGTCCCGCTGTTCTTCCAGGACGTGACCAATAAGCCGGTGGAAGGCATGAAGCCCTACACCGCGCTGCAACTGGAAGGTCGCGACATTTACATCCGCGAAGGCTGCGTCGGCTGCCATTCGCAGATGATCCGCCCGTTTCGCGCCGAGACCGAACGCTACGGCCACTACTCGGTAGCCGGTGAAAGCGTCTGGGATCACCCGTTCCTGTGGGGCTCGAAACGCACCGGTCCGGACCTGGCCCGGGTCGGCGGTCGCTACTCCGAAGACTGGCACCGCGCGCACTTGTACAACCCGCGCAACGTGGTGCCGGAATCGAAAATGCCCGGCTATCCATGGCTGGTGGCCAATCAACTCGACAGCAGCCACACCGAAAGCAAGATCAAGGCGATGCGCACCCTCGGCGTCCCGTACACCGACGACGACATCGCAGGCTCAGTTGCCTCGCTCAAGGGCATGACCGAAATGGACGCGCTGGTCGCTTACCTGCAAGTGCTCGGCACATCCATCAAGAGCAAGAGGTGAGCCATGGCCATGCCCTTTGAAATAATAAGCGAAATGAGCAGTGGAATGATCCGCGGCCTGGGCACGGTCGTGGTGTTCGTGGCCTTCGTCGGCCTGACGCTGTGGGTGTTCAACGGCAAGCGCAATCCGGAATTCGCCGAAGCGCGTTTGCTGCCGTTCGCCGATGAACCTCTACCCGATGACGCCACCCAAGAACCTGAAACAAGGAGTACCCGGCCATGACCACCTTCTGGAGTACGTGGATTTGCGTACTGACCATCGGCAGCCTGATCGGCCTGACCTGGCTGCTGATCGGCACCCGCAAGGGCGAAACCAAGGGCAGCGTCGACCAGACCATGGGCCACAGCTTCGACGGCATCGAGGAGTACGACAATCCGCTGCCGCAATGGTGGTTCATGCTGTTCGCCGGCACGCTGGTATTTGCCGTGGGCTATCTGGTGCTTTACCCCGGCCTGGGCAACTGGAAAGGCATTCTGCCGGGTTACGAGGACGGCTGGACCGGCGTCCACGAGTGGGAAAAGGAGATGAACAAGGCCGATGCGAAGTTCGGACCGATCTTCGCCAAATTCGCGGCGATGCCCGTCGAAGAAGTGGCCACGGACCCGCTAGCGTTGAAAATGGGCGGTCGCCTGTTTGCCTCCAATTGCGCGGTCTGCCACGGCTCGGATGCCAAGGGTGCTTTTGGCTTTCCAAACCTGGCGGACACCAGCTGGCGCTGGGGCGGCAACGCTGACACCATCAAAACCACGATCATGGGTGGTCGCATGGCCGCGATGCCGGCCTGGGGTGAAATCCTTGGTGATGCCGGCGTGAAGAACGTCGCGGCTTATGTGCGCCATGACCTGGCCGGCCTGCCGTTGCCGGCCGACAACGGTGCCGACCTGCATGCCGGACAGCAAGCGTTCAGCACCATGTGCGTAGCCTGTCATGGTGCAAACGGCCAGGGCACTGAAGCCATGGGCGCGCCGAATCTGTCGCAACCGGCCGGTTTTATCTACGGAACAAGCCTGGCGCAACTGCAACAGACGATTCGTCATGGTCGCCAAGGCCATATGCCGGCGCAGAACGAACTGCTCGGCAACGACAAGGTGCAACTGCTGGCCGCTTACGTTTACAGCTTGTCTCATGGACTGACCACCGAGCGTTTGCAGGCTGAAGGCAAACACGAATAAATCTCGACCGCTCTGCTGCCGCATTCTCCCGGATGCGGCAGTTCCCTGCCCCTTTGCGACCAAGTGTCGCACCCTCCGTTAGTCCTCCTTTCGGTTCCCCAGATTTGGGTCTAAGCTTCTCCGATGCGGACTGGCATGAGCCGGTTCCAGGTCGACCCAACCCGATGTGCTCGACGAATCTGCTCGATGACAAGCCGCAAAGGCTGGTAGATACCGGCTGTCGTGCCAATTGCCATCTATCACCCGATCGTTGTGTTTGAACACACCCCGTTACATCCGACCTGACCCCCTCACCATTTTCGTCTGCTGCGACATTTTGCCCTTGGGCAATTTTGTCCTTACGCGGCGCATGGAAAGGCCGCAGAATCAGCTTTTGAAAGCATTGACCCAGGTCATGGCGCGTTGCAATGACCCCCCGCTTTCTCCATACTTGCGGCCGATTTTTACTCCTAATAAAACACCCAAACCGTGGAACCTTAGAATGAGCACAGCAATCAGTCCGACTGCTTATAACTATAAGGTAGTCCGCCAGTTCGCCATCATGACGGTGGTCTGGGGGATCCTTGGCATGGGGCTCGGTGTCTTCATCGCCTCACAGCTTGTATGGCCGGAATTGAACTTCGGTCTGCCGTGGACGACTTTTGGACGCTTACGCCCGTTGCACACCAACCTGGTGATTTTCGCCTTCGGTGGTTGTGCACTGTTTGCCACTTCTTATTACGTCGTGCAGCGAACCTGCCAAACGCGACTGATTTCCGACCGCCTCGCCGCCTTCACCTTCTGGGGTTGGCAAGCGGTGATCGTCGGCGCGATCGTTACCTTGCCGCTGGGTTACACCACCACCAAGGAATACGCGGAACTGGAATGGCCCCTGGCTATTCTGCTGGCCATCGTCTGGGTTACTTACGGTCTGGTGTTCTTCGGCACCATCACCAAGCGCAAAACCAAGCACATCTATGTGGGTAACTGGTTCTACGGTGCCTTCATCGTTGTGACCGCGATGCTGCACATCGTCAACCACGCCTCCCTGCCGGTCAGCTTGTTCAAGTCCTACTCGGCCTACGCCGGTGCGACTGACGCGATGATCCAGTGGTGGTACGGCCACAACGCGGTCGGTTTCTTCCTGACCACCGGCTTCCTGGGGATGATGTATTACTTCGTTCCGAAGCAGGCCGAGCGTCCGATCTACTCCTATCGCCTGTCGATCGTGCACTTCTGGGCGCTGATCACCCTGTACATCTGGGCCGGTCCGCACCACCTGCACTACACTGCGCTGCCGGACTGGGCTCAGTCGCTGGGCATGGCGATGTCGATCATCCTGCTGGCACCAAGCTGGGGCGGCATGATCAACGGCATGATGACCCTGTCGGGCGCCTGGCATAAGTTGCGCACCGACCCGATCCTGCGCTTCCTCGT
Source organism: Pseudomonas rossensis (assembly GCF_039888995.1). Taxonomy (NCBI): domain Bacteria; kingdom Pseudomonadati; phylum Pseudomonadota; class Gammaproteobacteria; order Pseudomonadales; family Pseudomonadaceae; genus Pseudomonas; species Pseudomonas rossensis. The sequence goes on from NZ_JBBWCB010000016.1 coordinate 24,413, forward strand.
TGTGTCGCTGGCCTTCTACGGCATGTCGACCTTCGAAGGCCCGATGATGGCCATCAAGACCGTCAACTCGCTGTCTCACTACACTGACTGGACCATCGGCCACGTACACGCCGGTGCCTTGGGCTGGGTAGCGATGATCTCGATCGGCGCGATCTATCACATGATCCCGAAACTGTTCGGTCGTGTGCAGATGCACAGCATCGGCCTGATCAACACGCACTTCTGGCTCGCGACCATCGGTACCGTTCTGTACATCGCTTCGATGTGGGTCAACGGCATTACCCAGGGTCTGATGTGGCGTGCAATCAACGACGACGGCACCCTCACCTACTCGTTCGTCGAAGCGCTGCAAGCCAGCCATCCTGGTTTCATCGTTCGCGCCCTGGGCGGTGCGTTCTTCGCCAGCGGCATGCTGTTCATGGCCTACAACGTATGGCGTACCGTACGTGCCTCGAACCCGGCTGAAGCCAAAGCTGCTGAACAGATTGCTGTAGTTGGAGCTCACTGATGAAGCATGAAGCAGTCGAGAAGAATATTGGCCTGCTGGCCTTCTTCATGGTTATCGCCGTCAGCATCGGCGGCCTGACCCAGATCGTTCCGCTGTTTTTCCAGGACGTCACCAACAAGCCGGTCGAGGGCATGAAGCCTCGCACCGCCCTTGAAGTTGAAGGACGCGACGTCTATATCGCCAACGGTTGTGTCGGCTGCCACTCGCAGATGATCCGCCCGTTCCGTGCTGAAACCGAACGTTACGGCCACTACTCGGTCGCCGGTGAAAGCGTCTGGGACCACCCGTTCCTGTGGGGTTCCAAGCGTACCGGTCCAGACCTGGCCCGTGTCGGTGGTCGTTACTCCGATGACTGGCAGCGTGCGCACTTGTACAACCCGCGCAACGTAGTGCCTGAGTCGAAAATGCCGGCCTACCCGTTCCTCGTGGAAAACAAGCTCGACGGCAAAGACACCGCCAAGAAACTGGAAGTCTTGCGCACGCTCGGCGTCCCTTACACCGACGAAGACATCGCCGGCGCCAAGGATGCTGTGAAGGGCAAAACCGAAATGGACGCGCTGGTGGCCTATCTGCAAGGCCTGGGCACCATCATCAAAAGCAAACGGTGATTTAGATGGATATCGGGATGATTCGTGGCCTGGGCACCGTTGTTGTGATGGTGGCCTTCATCGGTCTGGCGTTGTGGGTATTCAGCCCCAAGCGCAAGTCGGAGTTTGAAGACGCGACCTTGCTGCCTTTCGCGGATGATCCCGAAGCCATCAAGCACGTCGAGCAAGCTTCTAGGAGTAACAAAGAATGACTACGTTCTGGAGTCTGTACGTCACAGTCCTCAGTCTCGGCACGATCTTCGCCCTGACCTGGCTGCTGCTGTCCACCCGCAAGGGCCAGCGCAGCGAAGCCACCGAAGAAACGGTTGGCCACTCCTTCGACGGGATCGAGGAGTACGACAACCCGCTGCCGAAATGGTGGTTCATGCTGTTCGTGGGCACCATCATCTTCGCCCTGGGCTACCTGGTGCTGTACCCGGGCCTGGGTAACTGGAAAGGCCTGTTGCCGGGTTACAACTACCTCGACAACGACAAGCAGACCGCGTTCGCCAACGGCCAGAGCGGCTGGACCGGCGTTCACGAGTGGGAAAAGGAAATGGCCAAGTCGGACGCCAAGTTCGGCCCGATCTTCGCCAAATTCGCTTCCATGCCAATCGAAGAAGTCGCCAAGGACCCGCAAGCCCTGAAGATGGGTGGCCGCCTGTTCGCCTCCAACTGCTCGGTCTGCCACGGTTCTGACGCTAAAGGCGCTTATGGCTTCCCTAACCTGACCGACGCCGACTGGCGCTGGGGCGGCGAAGCACAAACCATCAAGACCACCATCATGGGCGGTCGTCACGCGGTCATGCCGGCGTGGGCTGAAGTGATCGGCGAGCAAGGCGTTGCGAACGTTGCCGCGTTCGTACTGACCAACCTCGATGGCCGCAAACTGCCGGAAGGCACCAAGGCTGACCCGGTAGCCGGCCAGAAGCTGTTCGCTGCCAACTGCGTGGCATGCCACGGTCCGGCAGGCAAAGGTACGCCAGCCATGGGCGCACCTGACCTGACCCACCCGGGCGCGTTCATCTACGGTTCGAGCTTCGCTCAACTGCAGCAGACCATCCGTTACGGCCGTCAGGGCCAGATGCCTGCGCAAGAACAGCTGCAAGGCAACGACAAGGTTCACCTGCTGGCCGCTTACGTCTACAGCCTCTCTCACGGTGAGAAAGCGCCAGTGGCGGACGCCCAGTAAGGCAAACGCTTGACCGCAACAACAAACGGCCCCGCCAATGTGAATTGGCGGGGCCGTTTTTATTTCGGCCGCTTTACTTGAGGACAGGAATGACCTTGTCGACTTTTCGGCTTGGCCAGTTACTGTTTCTCACAACACTGACTGACAGATGTTGCTTGTCCTCGGAAAAACTGGCAATCAGATAGGTTTGCTGAGAAGCAGCGCCGCTTAAAAATACCGGCACACTACCAAAATGCTTCGATTTGTCCCAATCGAAATAAGCCCCGGCGCCCCAGTGATCATGCCCAGCAAAGACTGCCGTCACTTTGTATTTCTCGATCATCTGCTTGAATCTCGAAATCTGATCGTCGCTACCGTCCCACCGATAAACCTTGTGCATATTGAGAATAATGATCTTGCCCTGTGCTCTCGCGTTTTTCAGATCACGTTCGAGCCAATCCAGCGCATCCGTAATTTCAAAGGATGTTCGAGAAAACGGATTACCCGAAGTGAAACTGACGGTATAAGTCGGCTCATTATTCAATTGGACAACATGTACATCACCAAAACTCTTTGAGTAGGCGAGACTGCCATAATAAATTGTTCCAAGGCCTCCACTTCTTGCTGCCAGATCCATGGACACCCCCTTCCCCCAATAACGCGCCTTGAGATCGTTGATACTTCCGGCTGCACAATTATTCAAGAAACAATCATTTACGTTATTGGCATAATCATGATTACCCAAGCCATAGTCATACAGCCCCAGCAATTTTTTCTCGAAAACGCCCCTCATGTACGAACGCTCATTCCCATGGCCGAACGCCGTAATATCTCCATTAATCATTACAGGTATACCGTGCGCGCCGCCATTAAGGCTTCTGAAGCTCGCGATATCGGAATATTGCAATTCGATCAACTCTTTTGATCGAGCTTCCTTATTGGGATCTGGTTCACCCTCATCGGTAAGATCACTCCAGGGATATTGCGAATCAGAGGCAAACACCCAGTGCTGCGGAGTTTCTGCAAGAGCAACAGTTACACCAAAGCAATTAATTAAAACCAAGGCGTAGCACGCCAGCCATTTATCCATTGATAACTTCATAGAAATCCATTCCCATTGATATTGATCAGCCGCTCTCCGCGGCCATTGCGTTGAATCCGCAAAATACATTGAGCCCTGACAACTCGCAATTAAATATAACTTACAAACCAATAGAATATATGTCCGACATTTCGTTAGTTTAGAATAATGAACATGCTCTAACGAGCACTGAGCAAGCAGCTATACTCAAAAGTCAATTGACTTGCATCACGTTTTGTTACATCTGCTACACCATCCACGATTTTTCCCCAACGCGACCAAAGGTCGCACCCTTGACCTAGAGCGACAGGCGTATCATTGCGCCACTGCAACACCTCTTTTTGACCGCGGTCGGCACGTACTGACCGAGGCATTTTTCCACTGCCGTGGGATGCAATGATGAGCAACCAGATTCCGGTACACGACGTCACCCCTGCCAAGAACGCGAACAACAGCGTCGACCTCTACGCCTCTCGAGAAAAAATCTACACCCGCGCCTTCACCGGCCTGTTCCGCAACCTGCGGATGATGGGCGGTGCCGGGCTGTTTCTGCTGTATTTCGGTACGGTCTGGCTGAGCTGGGGTGGCCATCAGGCAGTCTGGTGGAACCTGCCGGAACGCAAATTCTTCATCTTTGGCGCAACCTTCTGGCCTCAGGACTTCATCCTGCTCTCGGGGATCCTGATCGTCAGCGCCTTCGGCCTGTTCTTCATTACCGTGTACGCCGGGCGGGTCTGGTGCGGCTATACCTGCCCGCAAAGTGTCTGGACCTGGATTTTCATGTGGTGCGAGAAGGTCACCGAAGGCGACCGCAACCAGCGCATCAAGCTCGACAAAGCGCCCATGAGCGCCAACAAATTCCTGCGCAAATTCAGCAAACACACGATGTGGCTGTTGATCGGCTTCGTGACCGGCATGACCTTCGTGGGTTACTTCTCGCCGATCCGCGAACTGACCATCGACTTCTTCACCGGCGAAGCCGACGGCTGGTCGTATTTCTGGGTCGGTTTCTTCACCCTCGCCACCTACGGCAATGCCGGCTGGTTGCGCGAGCAGGTGTGCATTTACATGTGCCCGTACGCGCGCTTCCAGAGCGTGATGTTCGATAAAGACACCCTGATCGTTTCCTACGACCCGCGTCGTGGTGAAGGCCGCGGGCCGCGCAAGAAAGGTGTCGACTACAAGGCCATGGGCCTGGGCGACTGCATCGACTGCACCATGTGCGTCCAGGTCTGCCCGACCGGTATCGACATCCGCGATGGCCTGCAAGTCGAATGCATCGGCTGTGCGGCCTGCATCGATGCCTGCGACAGCATCATGGACAAGATGGACTACCCGCGCGGCCTGATCAGCTACACCACCGAGCACAACCTGTCCGGGCAAAAAACCAATAAACTGCGTCCGCGCCTGATCGGCTATGCCACGGTCCTGCTGGCGATGATCGCTTTGCTGATGACCGCGTTCTTCATGCGTTCGCTGGTCGGTTTCGACGTCAGCAAAGACCGCGTGTTGTATCGCGAAAATGCCGAAGGCCGGATCGAAAACGTCTACAGCCTGAAGATCATGAACAAGGATCAGCGCGACCACACCTACGTGCTGGAAGCCACTGGCCTGCCAGACCTCAAGCTGCAAGGCAAGCGCGAAATCAAAGTCGCCGCCGGGGAGATTTTCAGCCAGCCGGTCGAACTGTCCAGCGCACCGGAGAAACTGCCATCGAGCACCAACGAGGTGAAATTCATCCTCAAGGATGCCGATGACGACAGCGTCCACATTGAAGCCAAGAGCCGGTTCATCGGCCCACAAGTTCGTTGAGAGAAATGATCATGCCCACAGCAACTGCCGCAAGTCCCTGGTACAAGCACCTTTGGCCGTGGATCATCATTGCCATCCTGGCGTGTTCCGTGACCCTGACCTTGTCCATGGTGACGATCGCGGTGAAAAACCCGGACAACCTGGTCAACGACAACTATTACGAGGCCGGCAAAGGCATCAACCGCTCCCTCGACCGTGAGCTGCTGGCGCAGACCCTGCTGCTGCGCGCCAGCGTGCATCTGGACGATGTGACCGGTGAAGTCGACCTGCGCCTGAGCGGCAACAGCCAACCGAAAACCCTGGAGCTGAACCTGATCTCGCCGACCCAGCCAGAGAAAGATCGCAAAATCACCCTGGCACGCAGCGAAACCGAACAGGGCCGCTACATTGGCCAGTTGAACGACAAGGTCGACGGTCGACGCTTTGTAGAACTGCTGGGCGTACAGGATGACAAGACCTGGCGCATGTTCGAAGAAGAACAGGTCAGCCATGACAAGGATCTCCTGCTGGGTGATGAACCGCTGCAAGGCGCCGAACACTTGTAGGAGTTGTCGAGTGAAACGAGGCTGCGATCTTTTGATCTTGCTCTTTCAAAACAACATCAAAAGATCGCAGCCTCGTTTCACTCGTCAGCTCCTACAGGCATGAGCCTTTCCCGGACGATATAGACTTCTCCTCATGACCACTCCACTCCCCTGCTACCACTGCGCCCTGCCCGTCCCGGCCGGCAGCCGCTTCACCGCTGCCGTCCTCGGTGAAACCCGCGAGTTCTGCTGCCCGGGTTGTCAGGCCGTGGCCGAAGCCATCGTGGCCGGCGGACTGGAAACCTATTACCAGCATCGCAGCGAGTCATCGGCCAACCCCGAAGCGCTGCCGGTGCAGTTAGTGGACGAACTGGCGCTTTATGACCGCGCCGACGTGCAAGCCCCCTTCGTTCGCCACGAAGGCGAACTGGCCGAAACCACCCTGTTGATGGAAGGCATCAGTTGCGCCGCCTGCGGCTGGCTGATCGAGAAACACCTGCGTGGCTTGCCGGCGGTAGCCGAAGCGCGCCTGAACCTGTCCAACCATCGCCTGCACGTACGATGGGCCGATGCGCAACTGCCGCTGAGCCAGGTACTCAGCGAATTGCGCCACATCGGTTACGCCGCCCACCCCTATCAGGCCGACCGCGCCAGTGAACAACTGGCCAGCGAAAACCGCCTGGCCCTGCGCCAACTCGGCGTGGCCGGGCTGCTGTGGTTCCAGGCGATGATGGCGACCATGGCCACCTGGCCGGAATTCAACATCGACCTCAGCCCAGAGCTGCACACCATCCTGCGCTGGGTCGCGCTGTTCCTCACCACACCGATCGTGTTCTACAGCTGCGCACCATTCTTCAAAGGCGCCATGCGCGACTTGCGCACCCGCCACCTGACCATGGACGTCTCGGTATCGCTGGCGATTGGCAGTGCCTACATCGCCGGGATCTGGACCTCGATCACCGGCGTCGGTGAGCTGTATTTCGATGCGGTCGGCATGTTCGCGCTGTTCCTGCTGGCCGGACGTTATCTCGAGCGTCGCGCCCGCGAACGCACCGCCGCCGCCACCGCACAACTCGTCAATCTATTGCCCGCCTCGTGTCTGCGCCTGAGTGCCGACGGCCAGAGCGAGCGAATCCTGCTGAGTGAACTGCGCGTGGGTGATCAGGTGCTGGTGCACCCCGGCGCGATCCTCCCGGCTGACGGCAAGATCCTCGAAGGCCAGTCGAGCATCGACGAATCCCTGCTCACCGGCGAATACCTGCCGCAACCGCGCACGCCGGGCGATGCCGTCACCGCCGGCACCTTGAACGTCGAAGGTGCGCTGACCGTGGAAGTCCTGGCGCTGGGTCAAGATACCCGACTGTCCGCCATCGTCCGCCTGCTGGATCGTGCTCAGGCCGAGAAGCCGCGACTGGCGGAAATTGCCGACCGCGCCGCGCAATGGTTTCTGCTGCTGTCGCTGATTGCCGCTGCCGTCATCGGCCTGATCTGGTGGGAACTGGATTCGTCGCGAGCCTTCTGGATTGTGTTGGCGATGCTCGTTGCGACGTGCCCGTGCGCCCTGTCCCTGGCCACGCCAACCGCCCTCACTGCCGCCACCGGAACGCTGCACAAACTGGGTTTGCTGCTGACTCGCGGCCATGTGCTGGAAGGCCTGAACCAGATCGACACGGTGATTTTCGACAAGACCGGCACGCTTACCGAAGGGCGCCTGGCGCTGCGTTCGATCCGCCCGCTCGGCGAACTCAACAGCGATCAATGCCTGAGCCTCGCCGCTGCACTGGAAAACCGCTCTGAACATCCGATCGCCCGTGCATTTGGCCGGGCGCCGCTGGCCGCCGAAGAAGTCCACAGCACGCCGGGGCTTGGCCTCGAAGGCTTGGTCGGTGAGCAACGCTTGCGCATCGGCCAACCGGGTTTTGTCTGTGGACTCAGTAACGCTGTCGTGCCGTTAATGCCGGACGAAGCCGGCCAATGGCTGTTGCTCGGCGACAGCCAGGGACCTTTGGCATGGTTCGTTCTCGACGACCGTCTGCGTGCCGATGCACCCGCCCTGCTCGCCGCCTGCAAGGCTCGCGGCTGGCGCACGCTGCTGCTGTCCGGCGACAGCTCGCCGATGGTCGCCAGTGTCGCCGCCGAACTGGGCATCGATGAAGCCCGCGGCGGCTTGCGCCCGGACGACAAATTGCAGGTCCTGCAACAGCTGCACAAGGAAGGCCGCAAGGTGTTGATGCTCGGTGACGGAGTCAACGACGTGCCAGTGCTGGCCGCCGCCGACATCAGCGTGGCCATGGGTTCGGCCACCGATCTGGCGAAAACCAGTGCCGACGCCGTACTGCTGTCGAACCGCCTCGATGCATTGGTCCAAGCCTTTAGCCTGGCTCGACGCACCCGCCGGGTAATCATCGAGAACCTGCTGTGGGCCGGGCTGTACAATGGCCTCATGTTGCCGTTCGCCGCCCTCGGCTGGATCACTCCGGTATGGGCCGCAGTCGGCATGTCCATCAGTTCGTTGACCGTGGTGCTGAACGCCCTGCGCCTGACTCGCATGCCAAACACGCCTGCGGTCAGCGCCACGCCAGAAACCCGTCCGCTGCCGGCCTGAGCCGCGCGGGCATGGAGTCCAGATGCCAGCTCTCTACGTGATGATCCCGGCCGCGCTGCTGATCGTGGCCATCGCTATTTATATCTTCTTCTGGGCAGTCGACAGCGGTCAGTACGACGACCTTGACGGCCCGGCCCACAGCATCCTGTTTGACGACCAGGATCCGAACCACAAGGCCGCAGTCGACGAAGCCAGCAGTCACCCGGCCAAACCGGACGATAAGGCGCCACCCCATGCTTGAGTTGGCGCCGCTGCTGGTGTCTGCGGTGATTCTCGGTCTGCTTGGTGGCGGGCATTGCCTGGGCATGTGCGGCGGCTTGATGGGCGCGTTGACCCTGGCGATTCCCAAGGAGCAACGCAGCCGTCGCTTTCGACTGCTGCTGGCCTACAACCTGGGGCGAATTCTCAGCTATGCAACGGCCGGCCTGCTGATCGGTCTGGCGGGCTGGGCGGTGGCCAACAGCCCGGCGGCGATGTTCATGCGCGTCATCGCCGGATTACTGTTGGTCGCCATGGGCCTCTACCTCGCCGGCTGGTGGAGCGGCCTGACCCGCATCGAAAGCCTCGGTCGCGGCCTGTGGCGGCACATCCAGCCTGTTGCCAACAAACTGTTGCCGGTGTCGAACGTACCCCGCGCGTTACTGCTGGGCGCGCTCTGGGGCTGGCTGCCGTGCGGGTTGGTTTACAGCACGTTGCTGTGGTCGGCGAGTCAGGGCAATGCGCTGGACAGTGCGCTTTTAATGCTCGCGTTCGGGTTGGGCACCTGGCCGATGTTGCTCGCCACGGGGTTGGCGGCTGAGCGGGTCACTGCGTTGTTGCGCAAACGCAGCGTGCGGATGACGGGCGGGTTACTGGTGATCCTGTTCGGCATCTGGACCTTGCCGGGGCCGCATCAGCATTGGCTCATGGGGCATTAAAGCAAAGATCAAAAGATCGCAGCCTTCGGCAGCTCCTACATGGATTGGCGTACACCTGTAGGAGCTGCCGAAGGCTGCGATCTTTTGATCTTGAAGCCCGTTGATGCAAATCAACATGCCCCACCGCCGCGCCCCCTAGACTCGCTGACACTGCCAGCCTATCCGGGGAATGCCCGCATGATGCTTGACGCCATTCGTTGGGACACCGATCTGATCCGCCGTTACGACCTGGCGGGACCGCGCTACACCTCCTACCCCACCGCGGTGCAATTCGACGGTCAGGTCGGCACATTTGACCTGTTCCACGCCCTGCGCGACAGCCGTAAAGCCCTGCGCCCGTTATCGCTGTATGTGCACGTGCCGTTCTGCGCGAACATTTGCTACTACTGCGCCTGCAATAAAGTCATCACCAAGGACCGCGGCCGGACCCAGCCCTATTTGCAACGCCTTGAGCAGGAAATCCAGCTGATCGCCTGCCACCTCGACCCCACGCAAAAAGTCGAGCAACTGCATTTCGGCGGCGGCACCCCGACCTTTCTCAGTCACGATGAACTGCGCCAGCTGATGGCCCAGTTGCGCAAAAGCTTCAACTTGCTGGACGACGATTCCGGCGACTACGGCATCGAAATCGACCCTCGCGAAGCCGACTGGTCGACCATGGGCCTGCTCCGTGAACTGGGTTTCAATCGGGTCAGTATCGGCCTGCAAGACCTCGACCCGGCGGTGCAACGGGCGGTCAATCGCCTGCAAAGCCTGGAAGAAACCCGCGCGGTGATCGACGCTGCCCGCACGCTGCAGTTTCGCTCGATCAACATTGACCTGATCTACGGCTTGCCAAGGCAGACACCCGAGAATTTCGCCCGCACCGTCGATGAAGTCATCAACCTGCAACCGGACCGCCTCTCGGTGTTCAACTACGCGCACCTGCCGGAACGCTTCATGCCGCAACGACGAATCAACAGCGACGAGCTACCGACAGCGGCGCAAAAACTGGAAATACTCCAGGGCACCATCGAGCAGCTGACCCAGGCCGGTTACCGCTACATCGGCATGGACCACTTCGCGCTACCCGACGATGAACTGGCGATTGCTCAGGAAGAATCGACCCTGCAACGCAACTTCCAGGGCTACACCACCCACGGTCACTGCGACCTGATTGGCCTGGGCGTGTCGGCCATCAGCCAGATCGGCGACTTGTATTGCCAGAACAGCAGCGACCTGAATCAGTACCAGAACACGCTGGCCAGCGCGCAGCTGGCCACCAGCCGTGGCCTGCTGTGCAACGCCGATGACCGCCTGCGACGTGCGGTCATCCAACAACTGATCTGTAATTTCAGCCTGGAATTCGCCGAGATCGAACACGCCTTCAACATCGACTTTCAGGGTTACTTCGGCGAACTCTGGCCACAATTGCAGGGAATGGCCGAAGACGGCCTGATCGAACTGGATAACGAACGGATCACCGTACTGCCCGCCGGACGATTGCTGGTGCGTTCGGTGTGCATGGTGTTCGACGCATACCTGGAACAGCAAAATCGCCAGCGGTTTTCGCGGGTGATCTAGCCATCACCTCACTGGCCGGTCTGCGAAACGCCGACTTTACGACCCTGCGACAAAATCGCCGCGTGCCTGAATGTCCTCCCGTGGGTTACCCTTACGGCTTATGTGTGTTTTCCCACAAGGATTGAAGAAATGTCCGAGCCAGTAAAGCTGCGCGCTCATAGTCAGGCCCATTGCAAGGATTGCAGCCTGGCCCCCCTCTGCTTGCCACTTTCTTTGAATCTGGAAGACATGGATGCGCTGGACGAAATCGTTAAACGTGGCCGCCCGCTGAAAAAGGGCGAATTCCTGTTCCGCCAGGGCGACACGTTTGATTCCGTTTATGCAGTACGCTCTGGCGCCCTGAAGACCTTCAGCCTGAGCGATGGCGGTGAAGAACAACTCACCGGTTTCCACCTGCCGAGCGAACTGGTCGGCCTGTCGGGCATGGACACCGAAAAACACCCGGTCTCGGCGCAAGCCATGGAAACCACATCGGTGTGTGAAATCCCTTTCGAACGCCTCGACGAACTGGCGCTGCAACTGCCGCAACTGCGCCGTCAGCTGATGCGCGTGATGAGTCGCGAGATTCGCGACGATCAGCAAATGATGTTGCTGCTGTCGAAAAAAACTGCCGACGAGCGCATCGCCACGTTCCTGGTCAACCTGTCGGCCCGTTTCCGCGCCCGTGGTTTCTCGGCCAACCAGTTCCGACTGAGCATGTCGCGCAACGAAATCGGCAATTACCTGGGCCTGGCGGTGGAAACCGTGTCCCGGGTGTTCACGCGCTTCCAGCAAAACGAACTGATTGCTGCTGAAGGCAAGGAAATCCACATCCTCGACCCGATCCAGCTCTGCGCCCTGGCCGGCGGCTCGCTAGACGGCTGATTTTGGCGATGGCGGCTGAGCGAAACGGTTCAGCCGCCGTTATACTGCGTCGTTTGCAGCCTGCCAGGATTCTTCGACTATGGCCTTCGACTCCTTCGACATCAAATCCCTCATCCGCCCTGTGATCGACTTTCCCAAGCCGGGCGTGATCTTTCGCGACATTACCCCATTGTTCCAGTCGCTCACGGCCCTGCGCCTGGTGATGGACAGCTTCGCCCATCGTTATGTCGAGGCTGACTTTACCCACATCGGTGCGATGGACGCGCGTGGTTTTCTGATCGGTTCGGTCCTGGCCTATCAGCTGAACAAGCCACTGGTGCTGTTCCGCAAGCAAGGCAAACTGCCGGCCGACGTACTGGCCGAGGGTTATGCGACCGAATACGGCGAAGCCTTCCTCGAAGTCCACGCTGACAGCCTGTGCGAGGGCGATTCGGTGGTGATGTTCGATGACCTGATCGCCACGGGCGGGACGCTGATTGCGGCGGCGAACCTGGTTCGACGCATGGGTGCCCGGGTTCATGAAGCGGCGGCGATCATTGATTTGCCAGAGTTGGGCGGGTCGCAGCGTTTGGAAGATATGGGGATTCCGACGTTTTGCCTGACGCAATTTGCGTTGAGCGAGCAGTAAGGCGGCGTCTGTACGGGCGCCATCGCGAGCAAGCTCGCTCCCACAGGGGTTTTGTGATCGCCGAAAATCCACTGTGGGAGCGAGCTTGCTCGCGATAGCGTCAGCCGCTACACCGCCGATTAAAGCCCCATCTGCTTACTGATGATCTCGTTCATCACTTCCCGTGTACCGCCGCCGATCGACAAAATCCGGTTATCGCGGTACAGCCGCTCCACCAGGCTCTCACGCATATAACCGAGGCCACCCAAAATCTGCACAGCATCCGTAGTAATCCGATCAGCCGTGTCAGTCGCAAAATTCTTGGCCATGGAAATCTCCTTGATCACACTCTGCCCCGCCGCCATCTTCGCTGCCTGGCGGTAGGTGAATTCCCGTGACACCTCCAGCGCCGTGGCCATTTCGGCAAGGCGATGCTTGAGCACCTGCAACTTGCCGATGGGTTTACCGAATGCTTCACGCTGGCGAGCCCATTTCAGGCTCTCTTCCAGCGCCAGTTGCGCGGTCATGTTGGCCATTAGCGCCAGCGCCAGGCGTTCGCTCTGGAAGTTGCCCATGATGCAGGCGAAGCCCATGTTTTCGGCACCAATCAGATTTCCTACCGGCACCCGGCAATCGTCGAAGAACAGTTCGGCAGTGTCCGACGCCCACCAACCCATTTTCTTCAACTGACGGCCGACGGTGAAACCGGGCGTGCCCTTCTCGATCAACAGCAGGCTGATGCCACCGAAACCCGGCGCACCGGTACGCACCGCGACGGTGTAGAAATCCGCGCGGACACCACTGGTGATAAAGGTTTTGCTGCCGCTGACCCGGTAGCACTCGCCGTCACGCACGGCGCGGGTTTGCAGGTTGGCGACGTCGGAGCCGCCGCTGGGCTCGGTAACGGCCAGGGCGCTGATCTTTTCGCCAGCGAGCACCTGCGGCACAACACGATCGCGGACTTCAGGCCTGGCCCACTTGAGGATCGGCGGGAGGCCGATGTCCAGCGAGCCGAGCCCCGCCACCAAGCCGCCGGAGCCACAGCGCATCAGCTCTTCGCTGGCGGCGACCTTGGCGAACAGATCACCTTCGTGACTGCCACCCAAGGCTTCGGGGTAACCGATCCCCAGAATGCCCGCCGCACCGGCCTTTTGGTAGAGCTCACGGGGGAAGCTTTCAGCTTCTTCCCACTGGTTGATGTCTGGCAAGATCTCGCGCTCGACGAAACGTCTGACGCTGTCGCGGACCAATTGGTGGCTGTGGTCGAAGTATTCCTGAAAGGCAGGCATCGGCGAGCTCCACTGAAGGTTCAGCGAAGTTAACCGAGCGCTTGCTTGGTTTTCAAGTGAAGGAGGTGTGGAAGATCAAAAGATCGCAGCCTTCGGCAGCTCCTACAATGGCATGCGTACACCTGTAGGAGCTGCCGAAGGCTCGGGCCGCGTTCGGACGATCTTTTGCTTTTAACAATTACAAAGCGATCGGCTTACGCCCGGCAAACGAATGCGCCAACGTCCCGCCATCCACCAATTCCAGCTCGCCGCCCAATGGCACGCCGTGGGCGATACGCGAGGCGATCAGGCCTTTGTTGCTGAGCAACTGGGCAATGTAATGCGCTGTCGCCTCACCTTCCACGGTCGGGTTGGTCGCGAGAATGACTTCAGTGAACGTGCCCGCCTCTTCGATCCGCGCCAGCAGTTGCGGAATACCGATGGCTTCCGGCCCGAGTCCGTCGAGTGGTGACAGATGGCCCTTGAGCACAAAGTAGCGACCACGGAAACCGGTCTGCTCCACCGCGTAGACGTCCATCGGCCCTTCCACCACGCAGAGCAAAGTGTCGTCGCGACGGGTATCGGCGCATTGCGGGCAGAGGTCGTCTTCGGTCAGCGTGCGACACAACCGACAGTGACCCACCCCTTCCATGGCCTGGCTCAGTGCCAGGGCCAATCGCGAGCCGCCGCTGCGATCACGCTCGAGCAGCTGCAACGCCATGCGTTGGGCAGTTTTCTGACCCACACCTGGCAAAATTCGCAGGGCGTCGATCAGTTGGCGAATCAAAGGGCTGAAGCTCATGGGGAAAAGTCCGACAAAACAACGAGACGCGGTTTATACCCGCGCCTCTGTTTAGCGTCAATTACTCAGTCCTGGGCGACCCGCACAACCAGTTTGCCGAAGTTGCGTCCTTCCAGCAGACCGATGAACGCTTCGGGTGCCTGCTCCAGGCCATCGACCACGTCTTCGCGGAACTTCACCTTGCCGTCGCGCACCCACGGCGCCATGGCGCTGACGAATTCCGGCTGACGATCACCGTAGTCGTCGAACACGATGAAGCCCTGAATTCGCACGCGCTTGGTCAGCAGCGTGCGTTGCAATTGCGGCAGTCGATCCGGGCCGGTCGGTGCTTCGTGAGCGTTGTACGACGCGATCAGACCACAGAGTGGAATTCGCGCCTTGGGCTTGAGCAACGGCAGCACAGCATCGAACACCTTGCCGCCGACGTTTTCGTAATAGATGTCGATGCCTTCGGAGCACGCCTTGGCCAATTCATCGGCGAAGTTCGGGCTCTTGTGATCGATGCAGGCATCAAAACCCAGCTCATCGACCACATAACGGCACTTGTCCGCACCACCGGCCACGCCGACCACGCGCAGGCCCTTGATCTTCGCCACCTGACCGACCACCGAACCCACGGCGCCGGATGCAGCCGCAACCACCAGGGTTTCGCCGGCCTTGGGCTGGCCGATGTCCATCAGGCCCATATACGCAGTCATGCCGGGCATGCCCAACACGCCCAGCGCCATTGACGGGCTCGGCAGCCCGGACGGCACCGGAATGATGTCGCGACCGTCGCTGAGGCTGTGGCTCTGCCAACCGGTAGAACCGACCACCAGATCACCTTCGTGGAATTTCGGATTCAGCGAGCGCTCGACCCGGCTGACAGCGCCACCGGTCATCACCTCGCCGATTTCAACCGGAGCGGCGTAGGACGGCGCGTCGCTCATGCGTCCGCGCATGTAGGGATCGAGTGACAGGTAAAGGGTCTTGAGCAGCACCTGACCGTCGGCCAGGTCCGGTAGCGCAACGCGCTCCAGGCGGAAATTCTCCGGCGTCGGCGCGCCTACCGGGCGGGACGCCAGGACGATACGTTGGTTGAGGGTCAATGCGTCTGGCATGTGAGCTTCTCCTTTTGATCGATGAATTCGACGGTATAGGGAGCAGACCGTTGTGACGGTGTGGCGTTCGATGTTTCGTCAGTTGTACCGAGGTGACTTCATCGCGGGCAAGCCACGCTCCCACAGGATTTAGGTGATCCCTGTGGGAGCGGGCTTGCCCGCGATGGCTGCCTTTAAGGCAGCACATTTCCAACTGGCAGAAACAAAAATGCCAGGCGCGATGCCTGGCATTTTTTTGTAGCCCATCCGACGCGCTTTGGCGAATCAGAATGGCAGTTTCATACCCGGTGGCAGTTGCATGCCAGCGGTCATGCCGGACATTTTGTCCTGGCTGTTGGCTTCGATCTTGCGCACGGCATCGTTGACGGCGGCGGCGAACACGGCCTCCAGCATCTCTTTGTCGTCTTCGCTCAAGCCTTCGACCAGGCTTGGATCGATGGTCACGCGCTTGACGTCGTGACGACCGGTCATCACCACGGTGACCATATCGCCACCGGCTTTACCGGTGACTTCGGCGTTGGCCAGTTCTTCCTGCATCTTGGCCATTTTTTCCTGCATCTGCTGTGCCTGCTTCATCAGGCCGGCCATGCCACCTTTCATCATGGGAATCACCTCAAAAGTACTTGGATAAATACAGCGCCCGGCCCTTTCGGCCGAACACCTTCAGTTATTAGCCCTGAGTGACCAGGGTCTCGACAGGTTCAATAGTATCGTTACGGACCACCGCACCGAACTGCTGCATCATTTGCTGGATGAACGGATCACCGTGGATCGACTCTTCGGCCTCGCGCTGACGGTTCGCACGGCGACGGGACGCGGCCTGGGCCGGGGTTTCCTGCTCGGGCTTGATCAACTCCATGCGCAGGGTCAGCGTACGCCCGTGAAACTGGTTCAACGCATCGTTCAAGCGACGCTGTTGAGTCGCGTTGAACAACGCGCTGTGGGCCGGGTCCAGGTGCATCAGCCACTGGTCACCCTCGACGGCGATCAGCGTGCAGTTGGCGGCAATGCTGCCGGTCATGCCGGAGATCGGCAGTTTCGGGAACAACTCCAGCCATTGCAGCGCCAGACCGGTGGCCGGCATGGCGGCCGGTTCAGGTTCGGCTTCCGGCGCTGGCTCGGTGGTGTGTTCGCTGGCCAGTTCATCGAGGTAGCTGTAGGCCGATTCGATATCTGGCTCGATGTAGTCCTCGTCCAACGGCGGCTCGTCGTCCAGGTCCATGCCCGGCGTCGCGGCATCGACGTCAGCTACCGACGGCTCCGGAATCGGCGCAGCGGCCCACTCCGGCGCGTCCGGCACTACGCTGTCGGGGGTCGGCAATGGCATCGGCGCCAATTCTGGCTGTTCGCTGGCAGTTTCCAGCACCGGCTCGACAGCGGGTTGCTGAACGACTTCGGGTTCGATCGGGTCGTTCCAGGGCAGATCGACGGCGGCTTCGACCGCTACCGCCTCAACGACAGGCTCGGGCGCAACGACGGGCGCGACCGGCTCAGGCTCGGGCGGCTGCACTGGAGCAACCACCGCCGCAACCGGCGCAGGCGCGACGGGTGCAACTGCCGCAGCGACTACCGGCGCAACAACGGGCGCGGCAGCCACTGAATTTGCGGAATCAACTGTGGCTTGGCTGATCCCCACTGGCTTTAGCGGTTGCCTCGGGGAGTCCGTGGTGTCTGCCGGTCGGAACGCGAGCATTCGCAGCAGGACCATTTCGAAGCCACCGCGCGGGTCTGGCGCCAGCGGCAAGTCGCGACGACCGATCAGGCCCATCTGGTAATAGAACTGCACGTCTTCGGCCGGCAAGGCCTGAGCCAGTGCCAGCACCCGGTCACGGTCGCCATGACCGTTGTCGACGCCTTCAGGCAGGGCCTGGGCGATGGCGACACGGTGCAGCACGTTGAGAATTTCCGAGAGCACGCCGTTCCAGTCCGGGCCTTGTTCGGCCAGGTGACGGACGGCTTCGAGCAAGGCCTTGGCGTCGCCTTCGATCAGCGCATGCAGAACGTCGTAGACCTGACCATGATCGAGCGTGCCGAGCATCGCCCGAACGTCGGCGGCCATGACTTTGCCTTCACCGAAGGCGATCGCCTGGTCGGTCAGGCTCATGGCGTCGCGCATCGAACCGTCGGCAGCACGGCCCAGCAGCCACAGCGCGTCGTCTTCGAACGGCACGTTCTCGACACCCAGCACATGGGTCAAATGCTCGACCACACGCTCCGGTGTCATGTTCTTCAGAGAGAACTGCAGGCACCGCGAAAGAATGGTTGCAGGAAGTTTCTGCGGATCGGTGGTCGCCAGGATGAACTTGACGTAGGGCGGCGGCTCTTCAAGGGTTTTCAACAGCGCATTGAAGGAATGGCTGGAGAGCATGTGCACTTCGTCGATCAGGTAGACCTTGAAGCGCCCGCGGCTCGGCGCGTACTGCACATTGTCGAGCAGTTCGCGGGTGTCCTCGACCTTGGTCCGGCTCGCGGCGTCGATCTCGATCAGGTCGACAAAGCGGCCTTCATCGATCTCGCGGCACACCGAGCACTCGCCGCAAGGTGTTGAAGTGATACCTGTTTCACAGTTCAGGCATTTGGCGATGATCCGCGCGATGGTGGTCTTGCCGACCCCGCGGGTACCGGTAAACAGATAGGCGTGGTGCAGCCGCTGGCTGTCCAAGGCATTGATCAGAGCCTTGAGCACATGGGTCTGGCCGACCATTTCGCGGAACGAGCGCGGACGCCATTTACGTGCAAGAACCTGATAACTCATCGAAAACCGTCGCAACTAAGGAACAGAAGCGGCTAATGCTAGCGGAGCAAGGCCAAAATTGCATCCGGTGCGCTCGTCTAATCTGGCTAAGATGGTCTTTGGGGGGGCTTTTATCGGCTCGGGGTTTATCAATACCGGAGCGTTTATGCGGCTGGCCTTTGGGGCACTGCTGTTGATCAGCCTGAATGTCGCTGGCGCCGAGCCGCCATTGCGCTTCGTGGTGCCCGACAGTTGGGCGATGCCGATGGTGCAACTGGAACGCGGCCACCCCACCCAAGGCATCCTGCACGACGTGATGGTCAGCCTCGCGACCCAGGTCGGCGTGCCGGCCGAATTTCACGTACTGCCTCGCACGCGGGTAAAAAACGCCATGGAGCACGGCGAAGTCGATATCCGCTGCTATGCGGCGCAGTCCTGGCAGCCGAATCAGTCCGGGGACTACATCTGGAGCATTCCACTTTGGTTTCAGCGCAACATGCTGATCAGCCGGTCAGATCCGCTGATCTCAGTGACGCCTGCGGACTTGTCGCGACAATCCATCGGCACGGTACTCGGCTACAGCTACCCGACCCTGCAACCGCTGTTTGACGCCAACCGACTGCATCGCGAAGACGCGCGCAACCAGGAGCAGGTGCTGGAAAAACTACTGGCCGGACGCTATCACTACGCCGTGAGCAATCAATGGACGCTGGATTGGTTCAATCAGCGCCTGCTGCCTGGCCGGCAACTGCAAGGCGTGGCGGTTTTGCAGGAACAGAGTGTCGGTTGTTATGTGCGCAACGATCCCAAGGTGCCCGTGCAGCGCATTTTGCGCACCTTGGTGCGAATGAAAATGTCCGGGGAAATCGACGACATTATCCGGCTCTACATTGGTGGCGAGCCACTCAAGGCGCCCAATGGCAAGCCTTGACCCGCCTGCTCCAGCACCTGCCATTGCGGCGGCGCTACAAAACCCTCGACCCAGCCCGGTACTTCTGCGGGCGGCATCGGCCGGGCAATGAAATAACCTTGAGCAACTTCGCAGCCCAGGCGCAGCAGCAATTCACCGTGCTCGATACTTTCCAGCCCTTCGGCTATCACCTGCCGACCAAAGGCCCGAGCCAGGCCAATGACCGCCATGGTCAGGGCCAGATCATCACGATCATTAACGATGTCGCGCACGAACGACTTGTCGATCTTGATGGTTTGGGTTTGCAAACGCTTGAGGTAGCTCAGGGACGAGTAACCGGTGCCGAAGTCCCCCAGTGAAAACTGCACCCCCAGCGCCTGACAGGCCTGTAAACAGGCGCTGACATGCTGAATATTCTCGATCGCCACCGACTCGACAATTTCCAGATCGAGCATCTGCGGAGCCACCTGGGCATGCCGGGCGAGCACGTGTTTGAGCCGGTCGACGAAATCCGCGCGCTGGAAATGTCGTGCCGCAATATTAATGCTGACTGGCCAGCCCTGCCCCGCTTGCTGCCAATGGTGCAACTGCGACAGGACCTGATCCATTACCCACTCACCAATATCGATGATCAGGTCCGTTTCTTCCACCAGCGGCAAAAACTCCCGGGCCGGCATCATGCCGTGTTGCGGATGCTCCCAACGTAACAACGCCTGAAAGCCGACAACCTCGCCACGACGCATGTTCACCTTGGGCTGGAAATGCACACGCAACTCACCGGCAGCCAGCGCCTGGCGCACTCGCTCGACCGTCTGGTGAGTGGCCTTGACCTCCTGATCCCGGGACACGTCGAACAAATGAAAGCGATTGCGTCCGCTTTGTTTCGCCACGTACATGGCCTGATCGGCATGACGCAACAATGTTTCGGCATCTTGATTGTCGTGGGGGAACAGGGTGACGCCGATACTGGCAAACACATTGACGCCCTTGCCATGCAGCGAGTACGGCGCCGAAATGGCGCCCAGCACCCGGTTCAACGCCGCACGCAGTTCCGGCAGATCTCGCACGTATCGCAACACCAGCACAAACTCGTCACCGGCCAGCCGCGCCACCACATCTTCGCCGCGAACAATGGCGCGCAAACGCTTGGCCACCTCGACCAACAGCAGATCGCCACTGGCATGCCCGTAGCCATCATTGACCGCTTTGAAGCCGTCGAGATCAAGCATGCATACCGCCAGCGGGATGTTTTCGTGACGGGAGAACTCCAGCGCCTGATCCAGCAAATCCGAGAGGAACGCGCGATTCGGCAGCCCGGTCAGCACGTCATGCCCCACCCGCCATTGCAGTGAATGCAGCAATTGGTGTTTTTCGCTGATGTCGAAACGAATCGAAAGATAACGGTCAACCCGCCCGGTGGCATTATCGAGCACCGGCACCATGGTGCTGTCGACCCAATACAGGCTGCCGTCCTTGGCGCGATTACAAATCTCGCCTTTCCAGACCTTGCCCAAGGCGATGGTGCGCCACATGACCGCGAAGAAATCGGCGGAATGCAGACCCGAGTTGAGGAGACGATGGTTCTGCCCGAGCAGTTCTTCGCGGCTATAGCCGGACACGGCACAGAACTGATCGTTGACGTGGGTGATCCGGCCGCTCAGATCGGTCTCGGAAAAAATCGCGGCGGCATCCACGGCCCTGCGGTATTTCTCATCCATGAGTCAGGCTCGCTGTGGCTAGCGGTGGTACCGCTCGACCCGTGCAGGATGCCCGGAAGAGATGTTTTTATAGGTAATGCGCAGCAACACGATATCACTCCATGAACAGTGTTTGATGGCCTCCTGACAGCAGAGATCAACTAACCTTAAAGGCCCAAAATACCCATTTTGAGCGGCGATTCTACGAAATGCATCACATTTTGCAAAGCAAGGTGATGGATCATGCAGTTGTCTAATGCAAAAATCTATCGTTAAGTTCTTGATTCTAAATGGGAATTAAGCGATGCAAATTTCAAGTTTGGGTGCGGCCATTCGGCGCTACCGCAAGGTCGCTGGGCTTACTCAGGCTGAACTCGGCGAAAAAACCGGTTTTGACCCCAAAACCATCAGCCGCTTCGAAACCGGCACCTACACCCCCAGCGTGGAAGCCTTGTTCCTGTTTGCCGATGTGCTGGGTGTGAAGCTGAAAGCCTTTTTCGCAGATTTAGGCGATGAAGATGAACAGCGGGCGTATCTGTTCGGTGTCATACATAAAGCCACCCCGAAGGATCTGGGAAAGCTGATTGCAGCGGTTGACCAGGCCTTGTCCAAGCCTTAGTGCCAGAAATAAAAAAGGAGGCCGAGCTGTCGCATTCGACAGCTCGGTCTCCTTTTATGTGTTCGCTCTGAAAACCGGAAACGAAAAAACACCGCCCTGGACAAGATCCGTGGCTGAGCAACAAGAATGTATTTTTAGACAGATAACGCGAGAGAGGACTCGCGGTGCGTTATGGAGGCAACCCCACCAGCCACACCCCGGCACACAATGTTCCCGCTGTGGCTGCTTCCTTCCGGATCTGACCAGGTTCACGGGTAATCGTTGCGGGGGGACCGATGGGGTCACCATAACGACGCTCACCTGACGGCGAGCCGCGCCATTGTACCTATCTGAGACGAAGTTACAACCGTTCGGGGGGATTAAAAAAATGTGCTGCTTCAAGGACATGCGCTGACCTTTGAAAGATCGCAGCCTGCGGCAGCTCCTACATGGATCGGCGTGCACCTGTAGGAGCTGCCGCAGGCTGCGATCTTTTGATCCTATTGCGCCAACACCTCATCCGCCCGGCCGCCCTCCTGCTGGATCACCAGATGGATGAAGTGCAGCTTGGCGATCACTGCCGGCGGCAGGACGAACGGATAGAAATCCGGCTGCCCCATGCTGCGCGACAACTCATTAAGCATGCCGGCCAGTTCGATCCACGCATTGACGAACGACAGGAACGCCGCGCCGCCGGGATGCTGCGGATCGTAGAGGGTGCTTGGGGGAAACGGCTGATAGTCGAAATCCATCTCCCTGGCGCTCATTCCGAACCCCAACGCCGTATCCACCGCGTCCATCATGTGCAGGTAGTGAGCCCAGGTTTCGGCCCAATCCTCCCACGGATGCATGGTCGCGTAGGCGCTGACGTAATGTTGCTGCCAGTCGAGCGGTGCGCCTTGCTGGTAATGCCGTTCGAGAGCGTCGGTGTAGCTGGCGCGGTCGTCGCCGAACAGGCCTCGGAACGGTTCCAGCCAATGGCTGTTGGCGATCAACCGATCCCAGTAGTAATGCCCGACTTCATGCCGAAAATGCCCGAGCAGCGTGCGATAAGGTTCGTGCATCTGCACCCGAATCTGCTCGCGATGGGCGTCGTCGGCTTCTTTGATATCGAGGGTGATCAGACCGTTGGCGTGACCAGTGGTTGGCGGCTTGCCTTCGAGGTCGACACCGATGAAATCAAAGGCCAGCCCCGTTTCTTCGTCCACGCTCTTGGGGATCACCTGCAAACCCAAGCTGACCAACTGTGCGACCAGCCGCCGCTTGGCCGTTTCGACCTTGCGCCAGCGTTCGTGGTTTTCGGCAATCGACAGGTCGGGGATGGTGTGGTTCAGGCTACAGGCGATGCATAACGCATCGTGGTCATTGGCGGGCAACAGCCAATTGCACGCGGCCGGGGAATCGAGGTTGGCGCAGCGGCGCAAGACACCTGCTTCGGGATCGGCGTCGAGCAACCAGGTATCAGCCTGCAAGCCGGGCTGCAGCGACGATAGGCGACTCTGCTCCGGCTGATAACCCAACGCCGCCGAACACGCCAGGCACTGGCTGTTGCGAAAAAACAGCGACTGCCCGCAGCGGCACTGCCAGACCTTGCTGTTGCGCGAGCTTTCGCCGATGAAGGGCGCGGCGATGCGTGAACTGAGCTGTTCGAAGAAGCGGTACATGGCGATCTCTCCCTGAGGCTTGCCAAGACTAGATCATCCCCGCGCCGTGATCGTTCCCGCGTTTTGCGCGGGAACTGCACCACTAAACCGAAATGCCGTGTTTGCCGAGAAACTCGACAAAAGCCTCTTCATCCAGAACCTTCAACCCCAGCTCATTGGCCTTCGCCAACTTGGAACCTGCACCCGGTCCAGCGACCACACAATGAGTCTTGGCCGACACCGAGCCCGCTACCTTGGCACCGAGGCTTTCAAGTTTGTCCTTGGCGATGTCGCGGCTCATCAACTCCAGCGAACCGGTCAGCACCCAGGTCTGCCCGGCCAGCGGCAAGCCTTCAACGACTTTCTTCTCGCTCTGCCAGTGCATGCCGAAATCGCGCAGCTGTTTCTCGGCGGCTTCAGCGATTTGACGATTTTGCACAACCGCAAAGAACTCCCGAACCGAAGTGGCCTGTTTTTCCGGCAGCGCCTGGCGCATATCCAGCCAGTCGGCGCTGAAAACACCTTCAAGCGAACCAAACTTGTCCGCCAGCTTCTGCGCCCCACCCGGCCCGACCGAAGGTATGTGCAACTTGTCGAGGAAACCACCCAACGTGGTGCTGGCAGCAAACTCGGCGCCCAGCTCACCCTGATCCTGAATCTGTAGCCCGTGCTTGAGCAGGTCCTTTATCACCTGCTGGTTATGCGCATCTTCGAAGAAGCTGTGAATCTCGTGAGCCACTTCCAGGCCAACGTCCGGCAAATACGTGAGCACTTGCGGCAACGCCTGCTGAACCCGCTCCAGCGAGCCGAGAGAACGCGCCAGCACCTTGGCTGTCTCTTCGCCGACATCGGGAATCCCGAGGGCATAGATGAAGCGTGCCAGGCTTGGCTGCTTGCTGTCTTCGATGGCGCTGAGCAAGTTCTTGCTCGACAACTCGGCAAAGCCTTCCAGATCGACAATCTGTTCGAACGTCAGCGCGTACAAATCAGCTGGCGAACTCACCAACCCTTCGTCCACCAGTTGCTCGACGCTCTTCTCACCCAGACCTTCAATATCCATGGCGCGACGGGAGACGAAGTGAATGATTGCCTGCTTTAGTTGCGCACCGCAGGCCAGACGGCCAACGCAGCGGTACACCGCGCCTTCGCTGACGGTCTCGCGACCTTTGCTGCGCTTGACCAGTTGCGTGCGCTCGACATGGGAACCGCAGACCGGGCACTGCTCGGGAATCTGTACTGGCCGTGCGTTGTCCGGACGGCGCTCGGCGACCACTTGCACCACCTGCGGAATCACATCGCCGGCGCGGCGGATGATCACCGCGTCGCCGATCATCAGGCCCAGACGCGCCACTTCGTCCATGTTGTGCAACGTCGCGTTGGCCACGGTGACACCGGCCACCTTGACCGGCTTCAAGCGCGCCACCGGCGTCACCGCACCGGTACGACCGACCTGGAATTCCACGTCGAGCAATTCAGTGAGTTCTTCCATCGCCGGGAATTTGTGCGCGATCGCCCAGCGCGGTTCACGAGCACGGAAGCCCAGCTCACGCTGAGAGGCAATGCTGTTGACCTTGAACACCACGCCGTCGATTTCGTAGGGCAGTGAATTTCGGCGCTCTCCGATGTCACGGTAATAATCCAGACATTCAACGATGCCGTGAGCCAGTTTCAACTCATGACTGATCGGCATGCCCCAAGCCTTGAGCTGCTTGAGATTGCCAATGTGCGTATCAGCAATATCGGCCGAAATCTGGCCGATGCCATAGCAGCAGAACTCCAGTGGACGGTTGGCCGTGATCTTCGAATCGAGCTGGCGCAAGCTGCCGGCCGCCGCGTTGCGCGGATTGGCGAAGGTCTTGCCGCCGACTTCCAGCTGCGTGGCGTTGAGGCGTTCGAAACCGGCCTTGGACATGAACACTTCGCCGCGCACTTCCAGGGTCGCCGGCCAGCCAGTACCGTGCAGCTTGAGCGGGATGTTGCGCACGGTGCGTACGTTGACGCTAATGTCTTCGCCAGTCGTGCCATCGCCGCGAGTCGCGCCGCGCACCAGCACGCCGTCCTGATACAGCAAGCTAACCGCCAGGCCATCGAGTTTGGGTTCACAGCTGTATTCCACCGCCGCACCGCCACCGAACAAGTCGCCGGCCGGCAGGTCGAGACCTTCGGTTACCCGGCGATCGAACTCGCGCATGTCGGTTTCTTCGAAGGCGTTGCCGAGGCTGAGCATCGGTACTTCGTGACGCACCTGAGTGAACGCCGACAGCGCCGCGCTGCCGACTCGCTGGGTCGGCGAGTCGCTGGTGATCAGTTCGGGATTGGCCGCTTCGAGGGCTTTAAGCTCATTGAACAACCGATCGTATTCGGCGTCCGGAATGCTCGGTTCGTCCAGCACGTGGTAGCGATAGTTGTGCTGATCCAGCTCAGCGCGCAGCTCTAGAATGCGGTTTTTGACGGCGGTCATGGGTGTTCTCTCATAAAGCAAAAGAGCAGCCGAGGCTGCTCTATCTCATATCATCAGGATCCAGAGATCGCAGCCTCGTTTCACTCGACAGCTCCTACAGAAAATCGCGACCCCTGTAGGAGCTGTCGAGTGAAACGAGGCTGCGATCTTTTGACCTTAGCGCTTCTGGGTCAGGGCGCGACGTTCGAATTCAACGATGCGCTGACGGTAATGCTCAATCGTCTGGGCCGTCAGCACGCTGCGCTGGTCGTCTTTCAGTTCGCCGTTCAGCTCCTGGGACAGTTTGCGCGCCGCGGCCACCATCACGTCGAAGGCTTGCTTCGGATGACGCGGGCCTGGCAGACCGAGGAAGAAGCTCACTGCCGGTGTGCTGAAGTGGTCGATGTCGTCCAGGTCAAACACACCCGGCTTGACCGCATTGGCCATCGAGAACAGGACTTCGCCGTTGCCGGCCATGCTTTCGTGGCGGTGGAAGATGTCCATCTCGCCAAAACGCAGACCGCTTTCCAAAATGTTCTGCAACAGCGCCGGGCCTTTGAAGCCAGCAGCTTCGCGGCAGATCACGCTGATCACCAGCACTTCTTCGGCTTGCGGTTGTTCCTTGTCGCTGGCCGAACTCGAAGCCTTGGTGTCATCCGGGAAATCGTCGTCACGGCTGCTGAAGCTCGGGCCGCCGTCCAGATCCAGACTGAGGTTCATGTCGCCCTGGGAAGGCTCGCCATGGCCACGCTTGCCGCGCTTGGAACCCGACTCACGCGACTCACGGGCAGGCATGCTCACCGACGGCAGATCGTGCTCGTCCAGTTGCGGTTCTTTATGCGTATCCAGCACGCGGGGCGGGCCCAACAGCTCGGCGCCGGTGTCCTCGTCCGGCAAGTTGGACAAACTTCGGTCGAGACGGAATTTCAGTTTCCCCTTGCCGCCGCGCATGCGACGCCAGCCATCGAAAAGAATACCGGCAATGACAATAATGCCGATGACGATCAGCCACTCGCGCAGACCGATTTCCATGTAATCCCGTGCCTCTATAAAAAATGCTGAAAAATAAGAGGTTTACAACTCGTAAACCGCTTTAAAACGTGGCGCCAACTCTATGTTCTGACAGGCGTTTTGCCCACGTATACGAAAAATTGACATTAAACTAGCACGACCAAAGGCAACTTTACACCGTCTGTCACAACGGCTTGCGCGAATATGTCGATTGGCCAGCAAGTCAGGGCAGGTAAATAAGTCCTACAACTCAAAAATACCTCTCCTACAAGCGCCGACTCAGGCATCCACCATCGCCATCGCCTCCTCGACATCCACTGCCACCAGACGCGAGCAACCCGGTTCGTGCATCGTCACCCCCATCAGTTGATCGGCCATTTCCATGGCGATCTTGTTGTGGGTGATATAGATGAACTGCACCGTCTGCGACATCTCTTTGACCAGCCGTGCGTAGCGTCCAACGTTAGCGTCATCCAATGGCGCGTCAACTTCATCGAGCATGCAGAACGGCGCCGGATTCAACTTGAAGATGGCAAAAACCAGAGCCAAGGCAGTCAGGGCTTTTTCGCCACCGGAGAGCAAATGGATGGTGCTGTTCTTCTTTCCTGGCGGCTGCGCCATGATCGTTACCCCTGTATCGAGTAGATCTTCGCCCGTCAGTTCCAAATAGGCGCGTCCTCCACCGAAAACTTTTGGGAAAAGGGTCTGTAAACCACCATTGATCTGATCAAAGGTATCTTTGAAGCGGTTTCGGGTTTCCTTGTCGATCTTGCGAATCACGTTCTCGAGCGTATCCAGCGCTTCCACCAGATCGTCGTTCTGCGCATCCAGATAACGTTTACGCTCGGATTGTTGCTGGTATTCGTCAATGGCCGCCAGGTTGATCGCACCGAGACGCTGAATCCGCGCGGCAATGCGTTCGAGTTCTTCTTCGGCGTCTTTCTCGTTGGCGTCGGCCACCAGGGTGGCGAGCACGCCGTGGAGGTCGTAACCGTCTTCCAGCAACTGATCTTCCAAGGTCTTGCGGCGCACGGTCAGGGCCTGCCATTCCATGCGCTGGGTTTCCATCTGCCCCCGAATCAACTGCGATTGCTGCTCGGCCTGGTTGCGACGTTTTTCCGCATCACGCAATTCACGGTCAGCGTCTTCCAGAGCGATCTGCGCAGTCTTGAGTTCTTCGTCGACGGTCATGCGTTTGTCGAGCAGTTCTTCAAGCTTCAGGCGCAACTCTTCCAGCGGCGCCTCGCCCTCCTCCAGGTTGAGGCTGAGCTGTTCGCGCTTCTCGGTCAGGCGCTCGGACTGCATTTCCAGACGTTCCAGCGCCTGACGCGTCGAGTCGTGTTGTGCCTTGAGCGAACCCAGACGCACCGCCAGTTGATGGGCGTGATCCTTGTGCTGCCGGGCTTCCTGCCGCACCCGATCGAGTCGCTCGCGCAAGCTGTCGCGCTGAGCCAGCAGCAACTCGCGCTGCTCGGTGTCCAGCGCCATGCTGTCGAGGGCTTCCTGCAATTGCAGACGCGCCTCGCCGATATTTTCGTGCTCAAGAGCGCGTTGCTCAGCCAATTCGGTGAGCTCTTCGTCCAGGCGTGTACGGCGCAAGGTCAGTTGTTCGGCCTTGGCTTTACCGGCGGACAATTGCGCTTTCAACTCACCTTGCTGACGGGCTTCGTCTTGCAGCAGACGGCGCAGATGTTCGCGACCGTTTTCCTGCTGACGCTGTTGCGCCCTGAGATTCTGAAGTTGGGTTTCCAGGGTTTCGACCGTGGCTTCGCGCTCTTCGCGCTCGAGGCCCAGACGCTGGATTTCCTGACCACGAGCCAGCACACCGCTTTCCGCTTCGCTGGCCCGGCGTACGCGTAAAAAGTGTCGACCAACCCAGTAACCATCGCGGCTGATCAGACTCTGGCCGGCGGTCAATTGATTGCGCAGGGCCAACGCCTGTTCGAGGCTGTCGACCGGTTTAACCTGCCCCAACCATGGCGCCAGATCGATCTGCGCTTCAACTTTATCGAGCAAGCTGCCGGGCACGCGCACGCCATCAGTGGCAGGGCTGAGCAAGCGCAAATCGCCCTGGGCAAAACCGGCCAGATCGAACTCGCCGAAGTCATCCACCAGCACCGCTTGCAGGTCGGCGCCGAGCACGGTTTCCACCGCCAGCTCCCAACCTGCCTCGACTTTCAGGCCTTCAGCCAGACGTGGACGGTCCGCCAAATGTTGTTCGCGCAGCCATTCAGCGGTGCCCGTGCCCGGATCGAGCGCGGCTTGCTGCAAGGCTTCAAGGGAGGCGAGGCGACCGTTCAGACGCTGCAAGTCACCCTGAGCCTGCTGCTGATTTTGCAGCGCCAATTGCAGTTCCTGACGCAGTTGCTCGAGGCGTTCGACCTGGGCTTCTTCACTGGCCTGCAAGTCTTCCAGCGTCGCTTCACTCGCGGCCAATTGCTCGCTGAGTTCCATGATCGCCGCGTCTTCCGGGTCTGCCGAGAGCAAGGCGCGCTCTTCGCCGAGACGCTTCTGGCGATCGGCCAGACGCTCCATGCTGGTTTCCAGCTGCTGGATCCGCGACTGCTGAACTTCGGATTGGCGACGCGGTTCGGCGGCCGTCAGGTTGAAGGTGTCCCATTGCTCTTGCCAGGCGTGCATGGTGGTTTCGGATTCTTCCAGCGCCGCGGCGGCTTCTTCGGCGGCGGCACTGGTGACTTCCTGTTCGGGGGTGAGCATGTCCAGCTCTTCGCCGAGGGTCAGCAGCAAGGTGCGGTCGTGGCCCAGGTGAGACTCGGTTTCCAGTCGCGCGCGCTCGGCTTCTTTCAGGTCGTCCTGCAATTGGCGCAAACGCTGCTGACCGTGCTGGATACTCTGCTCGACCCGGGCGATGTCGCCGCCGACCGAATAGAAGCGCCCCTGCACCAGATTGAAGCGCTCGGACAGATCGTGGTGCCCGTCCCGGAAGCGTTCGATAGCCGCATCGGCATTACGCTGCTCGGCCACCAACGCTTCGAAGGTGACTTCCTGATTGCCGATGATCGCTTCGCGCTGACCGACCTGTTCATTCAACGCCTGCCAGCGCAGGGCCGACAGCTGAGCCTTGAGCTGACGCTCCTCGCCCTTGTATTCCTGATACTTCTTGGCGGCCTCGGCCTGGCGGTACAAGCGTTCAAGCTGACGCTCGAGTTCTTCGCGCAGGTCGGTCAGGCGGGCCAGGTTTTCGTGGGTGCGGCGGATGCGGTTTTCAGTCTCGCGCCGGCGCTCCTTGTACTTGGAAATGCCCGCCGCTTCTTCGATAAAGTTGCGCAGGTCTTCGGGCTTTGACTCGATCAGCTTGGAGATCATCCCCTGCTCGATAATCGAGTAGCTGCGCGGGCCCAGGCCTGTACCCAGAAAGATGTCGGTGATATCGCGACGGCGGCACTTGGTGCCGTTGAGGTAGTAGGTGGTCTGGCTGTCGCGGGTCACTTTGCGGCGAATGGAAATCTCCGCGTAGGCCGCGTATTCGCCGAGCAGGGTGCCGTCGGCGTTATCGAACACCAGCTCGATGCTCGCCTGGCTCACTGGTTTACGGCTGGTCGAGCCGTTGAAGATGACGTCGGTCATCGACTCGCCGCGCAGGTTCTTGGCCGAGCTTTCGCCCATCACCCAGCGCACGGCGTCGATGATGTTCGACTTGCCGCAACCATTGGGCCCGACCACCGCCGCCATGTTACTGGGGAAGTTTACCGTGGTCGGGTCAACGAAGGATTTGAACCCCGCCAGCTTGATGCACTTTAGCCGCACGCTTAAGCGTCCGTCAGGGCAGAAACCACCAGATCACTGCTGCGCTGGGCATACGCCGCCAGCACAATGCGGATCTGCGGAAAATCACGGGCCAGCACGGCGGCGAGCAAGCGTTCGAACAGTTCGAGGAACTCGCTCATCGAGGCCTTGCGCTGTTCCAGGGCGAGGAAATACGCGCGGCTCATGGCCGGCTGCAGATTCTCGACGGTTTCCTGCAAGTACGGGTTGTTGGCGAACGGATACGCGGCGCGCATCACACTGAAGCTGTCGTCGACGAAGGT
The DNA here is from genome assembly GCF_039888995.1 of Pseudomonas rossensis. Taxonomy (NCBI): domain Bacteria; kingdom Pseudomonadati; phylum Pseudomonadota; class Gammaproteobacteria; order Pseudomonadales; family Pseudomonadaceae; genus Pseudomonas; species Pseudomonas rossensis. Next base: position 54,904 of record NZ_JBBWCB010000016.1, read on the forward strand.
GCGAATGTCCTGGCGTTCGTAGCTGGCGGTCAGACGCTGCTGGATTTGCACGAACGGCGCCATGTCGGCCTGGACTTGCCAGCCGCTGGCCACTGCATTGCCCAGCAGGATGTAAAGCTCGCTCATCAGCGTGCACAGACTCTGGACCTTGTGAACCGTGAGCTCGGTCACGTGGGCGCCGCGTCGCGGCAGGATCGCGATCAGGTGGCGACGCTCGAGGATCAGCAAGGCTTCACGGACCGAACCGCGGCTGACATTGAGGGCCAGCGTGACCTTCTGTTCCTGGATGCGCTCCCCGGGCTTCATTTCGCCACGAATGATGCGTTCGGCGAGGTGGTGAGCAATTTGCTCGGCGAGGCTGTCCGGCGCCTTGAACGTCATGGTTGTCCTTCAAACTCTTCGATTTGCACAAGCGGCGCAGTGTAGCGCACATGAAGGGTCATGGCGGAGTGCCCACTCAGCGGTTTTTGGCACGATTCAAGCAAAAAGCAGGCTATCCCGTGAGGGTCAATAATGAAGGTACGCGTCGTTGATCGACAAAATGCTATTTCCTGACCTTTAAGTCAGAAAATCATTGACCGCAAAGTCAGACCTGATAAATTCGGTTCAAGTCGGTTAACAACAATAATGAGTCTGCGAGGCCTTCCGTGATCCAGTTTTTACTTAACCAGGAACTCCGTAGCGAGCACGCCCTGGACCCAAACCTGACCGTGCTCAATTATCTGCGCGACCATGTGGGCAAACCCGGCACCAAAGAAGGCTGCGCCAGCGGTGACTGCGGCGCCTGCACCGTGGTGGTTGGCGAGCTGCAAACGGATGACGATGGCCGCGAACACATTCGCTATCGCAGCCTCAACTCGTGCCTGACGTTCGTTTCGTCACTGCACGGCAAACAACTGATTAGCGTCGAAGATCTTAAGCACCAAGGCGAGCTGCACAGCGTGCAGAAAGCCATGGTCGAGTGCCACGGTTCGCAATGCGGCTTCTGCACCCCGGGCTTCGTGATGTCGTTGTTCGCGTTGCAAAAGAACAGCGATCAACCGGATGCTCATAAAGCCCACGAAGCGCTGGCCGGCAACCTCTGCCGCTGCACCGGCTATCGGCCGATTCTGGCTGCCGCCGAACAATCCTGCTGCGGCAAGCAAACGGACCAGTTCGATGCGCGTGAAGCCGACACCATCGCTCGCCTGAAAGCCATCGCCCCTACCGACATCGGCGAACTCAACAGTGGCGACAAACGCTGCCTGGTGCCGCTGACCGTTGCCGATCTGGCTGACCTCTACGACGCTTATCCACAAGCCCGCCTGCTGGCCGGCGGCACGGATCTGGCGCTGGAAGTCACGCAATTCCACCGCACCCTGCCGGTGATGATCTACGTCGGCAACGTCGCCGAGATGAAGCGTATCGAACGTTTCGACGATCGTCTGGAAATCGGCGCCGCCACTGCCCTCTCCGATTGCTACGAGGCCTTGAAAGCCGAGTACCCGGACTTCGGAGAATTGCTGCAACGCTTTGCTTCGCTGCAGATCCGCAACCAGGGCACCCTCGGCGGCAACATCGGCAACGCCTCGCCCATCGGTGACTCGCCGCCCCTGCTGATTGCACTCGGCGCGCAGATTGTCCTGTGCAAAGGCGAAGTCCGCCGCACCATGGCCCTGGAAGATTACTTCATCGATTACCGGGTCACCGCGCGGCAAGAAAGCGAGTTCATCGAAAAGATCATCGTGCCGCGTGCCAGCGCCGAACAACTGTTCCGCGCCTACAAGGTGTCGAAACGTCTGGACGATGACATTTCCGCCGTCTGCGCCGCGTTCAACCTGCGCATCGACAACGGCGTGATCGCCGACGCTCGCGTCGCCTTCGGCGGCATGGCTGCTACACCAAAACGTGCCAAGGCATGCGAAGCCGTATTGCTCGGCGCCACCTGGAACAACGACACCGTTGAACGCGCCTGCGCTGCGCTGGCCGAAGATTTCACGCCGCTCTCGGACTTCCGCGCCAGCAAGGAATACCGCCTGCTCAGCGCGCAAAACCTGCTGCGTAAATACTTCATCGAACTGCAAACACCGCACATCGAGACTCGGGTGACCGCTTATGTCTAATCATCACGCCGTAGAGAAGACCCAGGCCGAATTGGCTGAACTGTTCGCCAAGGACCTGACCACCGGCGTCGGCCGCAGCGTCAAGCACGACAGCGCCGACAAGCATGTGTCCGGTGAAGCGCAGTACATCGACGACCGTCTGGAATTCCCGAATCAGCTGCACGTTTACGCACGGCTGTCGGACCGCGCCCACGCAAAAATCATCAGCATCGACACCCGGCCTTGCTACGCCTTTGAAGGCGTGCGCATCGCTATCACCCACAAAGATGTGCCGGGCCTGAAAGACATCGGTCCATTGCTGCCGGGCGACCCGCTGCTGGCCATCGACGATGTGCAATTCGTCGGTCAACCGGTGCTCGCCGTCGCCGCGAAAGACCTGGAAACCGCACGCAAAGCCGCGATGGCCGCGATCATCGAATACGAAGATCTGGAGCCGGTACTGGACGTGGTTGAAGCGCTGCGCAAACGCCACTTCGTGCTCGACAGTCACACGCATCAGCGCGGTGATTCGGCCGGTGCCCTGGCAACCGCCGAGCATCGTATCCAGGGCACGCTGCACATTGGCGGCCAGGAACACTTCTACCTCGAAACCCAGATCTCTTCGGTGATGCCGACTGAAGACGGAGGGATGATCGTCTACTGCTCGACGCAGAACCCCACCGAAGTACAGAAGCTCGTCGCCGAAGTGCTCGATGTGTCGATGAACAAAATCGTCGTCGACATGCGCCGCATGGGCGGTGGTTTCGGCGGCAAGGAAACCCAGGCCGCCAGTCCGGCGTGCCTCTGCGCAGTGATCGCGCACCTCACCGGCCAGCCGACCAAAATGCGCCTGCCGCGCGTCGAAGACATGCTGATGACCGGTAAGCGTCACCCGTTCTACGTCGAGTACGACGTCGGCTTCGACAGCACCGGCCGCCTGCACGGCATTGCGCTGGAACTGGCCGGTAACTGCGGTTGCTCGCCGGACTTGTCGGCGTCGATTGTCGACCGCGCGATGTTCCACGCCGACAACTCGTACTACCTGGGCGACGCGACCATCAACGGTCACCGCTGCAAAACCAACACCGCATCGAACACCGCTTACCGTGGCTTCGGCGGCCCGCAAGGCATGGTTGCCATCGAAGAAGTGATGGATGCGATTGCCCGTCATCTGGCCCTCGATCCGCTGGCGGTGCGCAAGGCCAACTACTACGGCAAGACCGAGCGCAACGTCACCCATTACTACCAGACCGTCGAGCACAACATGCTCGAGGAAATGACCGCCGAACTCGAAGAAAGCAGCCAGTACGCCGAGCGCCGCGAAGCGATCCGTCGCTACAACGCCAACAGTCCGATCCTGAAAAAAGGCCTCGCGCTGACCCCGGTGAAATTCGGTATTTCCTTCACCGCCAGCTTCCTCAACCAGGCCGGTGCGCTGATCCATGTCTACACCGATGGCAGCATCCACCTGAACCATGGCGGCACCGAAATGGGTCAGGGCCTGAACACCAAAGTCGCGCAGGTCGTGGCTGAAGTGTTCCAGGTGGAAATGGACCGCGTGCAGATCACCGCGACCAACACCGACAAGGTGCCGAACACCTCGCCGACCGCCGCTTCCAGTGGCGCCGACCTTAACGGTAAAGCCGCACAGAACGCGGCGGAAATCATCAAGAAACGCTTGGTTGAATTTGCCGCGCGGCAGTACAAAGTCAGCGAAGAAGACGTGGAATTCCACAACGGTCACGTGCGGGTTCGCGATCACATCCTGACCTTTGAATCGCTGATCCAGCAGGCGTATTTCGCTCAGGTTTCGCTGTCGAGCACCGGGTTCTACAAGACCCCGAAAATCTTCTACGACCGTAGCCAGGCGCGGGGCCGGCCGTTCTACTACTACGCCTTCGGCGCAGCGTGCTGCGAGGTGATCATCGACACCCTCACCGGCGAGTACAAAATGCTGCGCACCGACATCCTCCACGACGTCGGCGACTCGCTGAACCCGGCGATCGACATCGGCCAGGTCGAGGGCGGTTTCATCCAGGGCATGGGCTGGCTGACCATGGAAGAACTGGTGTGGAACAACAAAGGCAAACTGATGACCAACGGCCCGGCCAGCTACAAGATCCCGGCGGTGGCGGACATGCCGCTGGACCTACGGGTGAAGCTGGTGGAAAACCGCAAGAACCCGGAAGACACGGTGTTCCATTCCAAGGCCGTGGGTGAGCCGCCGTTCATGCTGGGTATTGCGTCGTGGTGTGCGATCAAGGACGCCGTGGCCAGTCTAGGCGACTACAAGCATCAACCGAAAATCGACGCACCAGCGACGCCGGAGCGGGTGTTGTGGGGCTGTGAGCAGATGCGCCAGTTGAAGGCGGCGAAGGCTGTCGAGGCTGAGCCGGAGTTGGCTTCGCTCTAAGACCGAGGCGCGGCTATCGCGAGCAAGCTCGCTCCCACAGGGTTATGTGGTGATTTATGGACCAATACAAATCCAATGTGGGAGCGAGCTTGCTCGCGATGAGGCCCGAACAGACAACAGAGATGTTGAGGTGAAACATGTACAACTGGATCGACGCCCTCGCCGACCTGCAATCCCAGGGTGAACCCTGTGTGTTGGTCACCATCATCGAAGAGCTCGGCTCGACGCCGCGTAACGCCGGCTCGAAAATGGTCATCAGCGCCAGCCAGACCTTCGACACCATCGGTGGCGGGCATCTGGAATACAAGGCCATGCAGATCGGCCGCGAGATGCTGGCCAGCGGTAAGCAGGACACGCACCTTGAGCGCTTCAGCCTCGGCGCCAGCCTGGGCCAGTGCTGTGGCGGCGTGACGGTGTTGCTGTTCGAACCGATGGGCCAGGTCCAGGCGCAGATTGCCGTGTTCGGTGCCGGCCACGTCGGCCGGGCGCTGGTGCCGCTGCTCGCCAGCTTGCCCTGCCGGGTGCGCTGGATCGATTCGCGGGAAGCCGAATTCCCGGAACAGATCCCCCACGGCGTACGCAAAATCGTCGCCGAAGAACCGGTGGACGAAATCGATGACCTGCCCGCCGGCAGCTACTGCATCGTCATGACCCACAATCACCAGCTCGACCTCGAACTCACCGCCGCGATCCTCAAGCGCAACGACTTCGCCTACTTCGGCCTGATCGGTTCGAAGACCAAACGGGTGAAATTCGAACACCGCTTGCGGGACCGTGGTTTCGACAGCGCCGTGCTGCAACGCATGCGCTGCCCGATGGGCATCGGCGAAGTCAAAGGCAAGTTGCCTGTGGAAATTGCCATCTCCATCGCCGGCGAAATCATCGCCACCTATAACGCCAATTTCGGCCAGCACACCGCCAGCGCCGGATCATCGATCGCCAAACTGCTGCCTGCCTCACGCCGCAGCCAAGCCACGAATTGAGAAATTTTATGCCTCTGACTCGCAAAGCCTACCGCGCCGCCATTCTGCACAGCATCGCCGATCCTGCCGAAGTCGGTATCGAAGCCTCTTACGAGTATTTCGAAGATGGCCTGCTGGTGGTCGATAACGGCCAGATCAGCGCTCTTGGTCACGCCAGCGACTTGCTGCCGACCCTGCCGGCCGACATCGAAATCACCCATTACCAGGATGCGTTGATCACCCCAGGCTTCATCGACACCCACATTCACTTGCCGCAAACCGGCATGGTCGGTGCCTACGGCGAGCAACTGCTGGACTGGCTCAACACTTACACCTTCCCGTGCGAAAGCCAGTTCGCCGACAAGGCTCACGCCGACGAAGTCGCGGGCATTTTCATCAAGGAACTGCTGCGCAACGGCACCACGACGGCGCTGGTATTCGGCAGCGTGCACCCGCAATCGGTGAATTCGTTCTTCGAAGCCGCCGAGCAGCTGGACCTGCGGATGATCGCCGGTAAGGTGATGATGGACCGCAACGCCCCGGACTACCTGACCGACACCGCCGAATCCAGCTATGTCGAAAGCAAGGCGCTGATCGAACGCTGGCACGGCAAGGGTCGCCTGCACTATGCGGTCACCCCGCGGTTCGCCCCGACCAGCACCCCGGAACAGCTGACCCTCGCCGGCCAGTTGCTCAGCGAATTTCCTGACGTGTACATGCAGACCCACATCAGCGAAAACCTCAAGGAAGTGGAGTGGGTCAAGGAGCTATTCCCGGAGCGCAAGGGCTACCTGGACGTCTACGACCACTACAAACTGCTCGGCGAGCGCTCGGTGTTCGCCCATGGCGTGCACCTGTGCGATGACGAGTGTGCGCGGCTGGCTGAAACCGGCTCGGCGATCGCCTTCTGTCCGACGTCGAACTTTTTCCTCGGCAGCGGCCTGTTCAACCTGCCGATGGCCGAGAAGCACAAGTTGAATGTCGGCCTCGGTACGGACGTTGGTGGCGGCACCAGTTTCTCGCTGCTGCAAACGTTGAACGAAGCGTACAAGGTCATGCAGATGCAAGGCGCACGACTGAGCCCGTTCAAATCGCTGTACCTGGCGACCCTCGGTGGTGCGCGTGCGCTGCGTCTGGAAGACAAGATCGGCACCCTGCAACCGGGCACTGATGCGGACTTCCTGGTGCTGGACTACAACGCCACACCGCTGCTGAGCTATCGCTTGAAGCAGGCCAATAACATTGCCGAGACGTTGTTTGTGTTGATGACGCTGGGGGATGACCGGACGGTGTTGCAGACGTATGCGGCGGGGAATCAGGTGCATCAGCGTTAAGATATTCCGGACGTAAAAAATCCCCCGTTGCTTTACAGCACGGGGGATTTTTGTTGCCTGTCAATAGATCAAAAGCAACAACCGACAATCAGAGTTTGACCGCTGGCCGCCCTGGCTTCTTGGTCTGCAACAAATGCGAGAACACCGCATGCAAATCATCCGACGCGCTTTCTTCGTCCAGGTTGAGTTTGCTGTCGATGTGATCCATGTGATGCATCATCAGGTCCACCGCCAGCTCAGCGTTGCGCGCTTCGATGGCGTCGATCAGCTGGGTGTGCTCGTCGTAGGAACAGTGGGAGCGATTGCCGCTTTCATACTGGGCAATGATCAACGACGTCTGGGACACCAGACTGCGCTGGAAGCTGATCAGCGGCGCATTTTTCGCGGCTTCGGCCAACTTCAAGTGGAACTCGCCCGACAGACGAATACCGGCGCCGCGATCGCCACGGGAGAAGCTGTCGCGCTCGTCGTTGACCATCTGGCGCAACTCGGCAATCTGCTCGGCAGTGGCGTGCTGCACCGCCAATTCAGTAATCGCACGCTCCACCAGACGCCGGGCCATGAACACCTGGCGAGCCTCTTCGACACTCGGGCTGGCGACGACAGCGCCACGGTTCGGCCGCAGCAGCACGACGCCTTCATGGGCCAGGCGCGACAGCGCGCGGCGAATGATGGTGCGACTGACCCCGAAAATTTCCCCCAGCGCTTCTTCGCTCAACTTGGTACCGGGCGCCAGACGCTGTTCGAGGATGGCCTCGAAGATATGCGCATAGACAATATCGTCCTGGGTACCGCTGCGGCCGGCTTTGCCTGCTCGCGGTTGTTTCTTTAGGGGTTGCAACTGTTCGTTCATGGGCACTCGAGTCGGAAGAACTGCGGCGAATTGACCGTGACTGTAATACGGCACAGTGGGTCGCTGGCAAGTATCGCGTAAAAAACACTGCGATTGTACACAATGGAGGGTGGCAACACGACTGTACGGCTGTTTGTCGCTTCCGCTGTATTGCAACGACTGGTTACTTTTGAGTTTAGGCTTGAACGCAGAATCCGCAGCCTGAATGCAATTCCCTGTGGGAGCGTGGCTTGCCCGCGAAGGCGTCGTGTCAGTCAACGTTGATATCGACTGACACGAAGCCTTCGCGGGCAAGCCACGCTCCCACAGGGTTCAGCGTTGATTCGACATCTTTATCAGAACAAGGAACACCGCTGTCATGAACGACGTCACACACACGCAGCTACGCCCTCTGGCCGACACGTCGCCTTCAGCCATCGTCGCCGGCTTCATCGCGATGATGACCGGCTACACCAGCTCGCTGGTGCTGATGTTCCAGGCCGGGCAAGCGGCGGGTCTGACCAGCGGGCAGATTTCCTCGTGGATCTGGGCGATCTCGATTGGCATGGCGGTGTGCTCGATTGGCCTGTCTCTGCGTTACCGCACGCCGATCACCATTGCCTGGTCGACACCCGGCGCGGCGTTGCTGATCACCAGTCTGGGCGGCGTGACCTACGGCGAAGCCATTGGCGCCTACATTACCTGCGCGGTGCTGGTGACGATTTGTGGTTTGACCGGCAGCTTCGAGCGGCTGGTGAAAAAGATTCCGGCTTCATTGGCAGCGGCGCTGTTGGCGGGGATTCTGTTCAAGATCGGCAGCGAAATCTTCGTCGCCGCGCAGCATCGCACCGCGCTGGTATTGGGCATGTTCTTCACTTATCTGGTGGTCAAACGCCTGTCGCCGCGTTATGCCGTACTGGCCGCGCTGTTGATCGGCACGGCGCTGTCAGGGTTCATGGGCCTGCTGGACTTCAGCGGTTTTCATCTGGAAGTGGCGACGCCGGTCTGGACCACGCCGCACTTCTCCCTGGCCGCGACCATCAGCATCGGCATTCCGCTGTTTGTCGTGGCGATGACCTCGCAGAACATGCCCGGCATCGCCGTTCTGCGCGCCGACGGTTACACCGTGCCGGCCTCGCCGCTGATCACCACCACCGGCATCGCTTCGTTGCTGCTGGCGCCGTTCGGTTCCCACGGGATCAACCTGGCGGCCATCAGCGCGGCGATTTGCACCGGGCCGCATGCCCATGAGGATCGCAACAAGCGCTACACGGCGGCCGTCTGGTGCGGGATTTTCTACGGGATTGCCGGAGTGTTCGGCGCGACACTGGCGGCGCTGTTTGCCGCGCTACCGAAAGAGTTGGTGCTGTCGATTGCGGCACTGGCGTTGTTCGGCTCGATCATCAATGGCTTGAGCATCGCCATGAGCGAAGTGAAGGAACGTGAGGCAGCACTGATTACCTTTATGGTCACGGCGTCGGGGCTGACGCTGTTTTCCATCGGTTCGGCATTCTGGGGGATTGTGGCGGGGGTGTTGACCTTGCTGATCTTGAACTGGCGTAGAAACTAAAAGATCGCAGCCTCGTTGCACTCGACAGCTCCTACCTTGGAATGCGTTTTCCCTGTAGGAGCTGTCGAGTGCAACGAGGCTGCGATCTTTTGATCTTCCAGACATAAAAAAACGGCGACCCTCAGGTCGCCGTTTTTCATGACATCAAGCTACCGGATTGATCGGCTTTTCCGGGTACCAGACGTCGATCAGCGGGCTGACGGTTGCTTCAGTCAGTTCGCTGCGGCCTTTGAGCCAGGCTTCAACAGCGGCACGCTGCTCTTCGGACACCGAGCCACGCTTCTGCAGGCAAACCAGACCGAAGTCGTCGCCGCCAACATAGCCCAGACCGTTGGCTTCCATGGCTTCTTTCAGGAACGCGTCGAGGAAAGCATCAATGGCTTCATCGGCCAAATCTTCTTTGAAATCCAGGTTCAGTTCGAAACCCAGCTCTTGAAATTCATCGACGCACAGTTTTTTGCGCAGACGCTGGGAACGGTTAGTCGCCATTGGAACAATCCTCATAAGTAATAACGGGCGGCACTTTAGCAGTTTAAGGCGCCGATTGCCCGTCTCTCTGGGTTGCAAGCCCTACCGTCGGTAAAAAATAGCGGATTAGAAGGCCAGGGCACGGCACAAGCCGCTACACCTTGGGGCATAATGCCGACACTTTCATGACCACTGAGGGAATTTATCTTCATGCCCTCGTCTTTTCCCCCTCGGCTGTAGGGTTTTATTACAGATGATCAAATCTTTGCGTCCCTTGTTGCTGGCCAGTCTTCTTTTTCCCCTGGCCCTCCCCGTTTCCGCCGCCACCATCAACACCGGCCTGTCGCCCAACGTTGAAAAAGCCCTCAAGGCCAGCAAGATGCAGGACAACGCCCTGTCGCTGGTGATGATCCCGCTCAACGGCCCTGGCACCCCGACGATTTTCAATGCTGACGTCTCCGTCAATCCGGCCTCGACCATGAAACTGGTCACCACTTACGCGGCGCTGGAAATGCTCGGCCCGAACCACCAGTGGAAAACCGAGTTCTTCACCGACGGCACGCTCAGCGGCGGCATCCTCAACGGTAACCTCTACCTCAAGGGTGGCGGCGATCCGAAGCTGAACATGGAAAAACTCTGGTTGCTGATGCGCGACCTGCGCGCCAACGGCGTGACGCAAATCACCGGCGACCTGGTGCTGGACCGCAGTTTCTTCGTACAACCGCAACTGCCCCAGTTCAACGACGATGGCAATGACGACAACAAACCGTTCCTGGTCAAACCCGATTCACTGCTGGTCAACCTCAAGGCCCTGCGTTTTGTGGCGCGTAACGACAACGGCAGGGTTCTGATTTCGGTAGAACCGCCGATTGCCAAGATTCGCATCGAAAACCAGGTCAAAGCCGTCAATTCCAAGCAATGCACCGGTGGCGTGCGTTACAACCCGGTGCCCCAGGCCGATGGCAGCGTGACCGTGACGGTTGGCGGCCAGTTGGGCGAGGGTTGCAGCTCCCAGACTTACCTGTCGCTGCTCGACCACGCGACCTACACCGCAGGCGCCGTGCGAGCGATCTGGAAGGAACTGGGCGGCAGCATTCAGGGCGTGGACCGTTTGGCGCCAACACCCAAAGACGCCAAGGTCCTGGCTCGGGCCTTCTCGCCGGACCTGGCGGAAATCATCCGCGACATCAACAAATACAGTAACAACACCATGGCCCAGCAGCTGTTCCTGAGCCTGGGGGCGAAGTTCCGCACCGAGGCCGACGGTGACGATGCCAAGGCTGCACAG